>JBNKXM010000085.1:0-6969 GCA_050300315.1 Thalassotalea sp.
AGCAGTCCCAGCCAGAAATTACGACTAAGCCGTTCACGAAAGATGAGGAGCGCCCCCAGCCCAACCCAGAGCGGTGCGGTATTTCCCATCAAAGTGGGGTTGGTCGCGCCGCTGATGAGGTCACCACTTCGATGGTTTGCCCTGAATCTATCGGTTGGCTCAGTGGATACGGTTTGCGATCAACTTTAACACCAACACATGAATTACCAACATCGGTATGAACAGCGTATGCAAAGTCTACTGCAGTTGCTCCCATTGGTAGTTCGATGATGCGTCCGTCAGGGGTGAAAACATATATTTCTTCAGGAAATAGATCAGACTTAACATTTTCGATAAATTCGAATGAATTACCGGCACTTTGTTGTAATTCTAATAAACTTTGCATCCAACGGCGTGCTTTCATTTGTGCTGTGGTGCCGCTGTCATCGCCATTTTGTTTATAGAGCCAATGCGCTGCAACCCCTTTATCTGCCATTTGGTCCATATCACTGGTACGAATTTGGATTTCTACCGGAATACCATGCGGGCCGATCAATGAGGTGTGTAGTGATTGATAACCGTTGGTTTTTGGAATAGCAATATAGTCTTTAAAGCGGCTTTCTATTGGTTTAAACAAATTATGCACTGCACCAAGTGCTCGGTAACATTCGTCGAGTTTATTGTCGACGATAACGCGAAACGCGTAGATATCCATGACTTCGTTAAACATTAATTCTTTGTTTAACATTTTGCGATAAATAGAAAACAAGTGTTTTTCACGGCCAATAACTTGTGCTGTGATGCCATGTTCTTCAAGACGGGAGGCAATTTCTTCACGGATATTATTGATGATTTCTTTACGATTGCCACGAGCTTGTTTTACCGCTGATTTTAACGCCCGAGCTCGCATTGGATAAAGCGCTTCAAAGCCAAGTACTTCAAGCTCATTTTTGATGTCATGAATACCGAGGCGATTTGCGAGCGGCGCATAAATGTCTAAAGTTTCGCGTGCAATGCGTCGGCGCTTGTCAGGGCGAAGTGACTCTAACGTGCGCATGTTATGGGTGCGGTCAGCAAGTTTGATCAAAATAACGCGAATATCTTGCACCATGGCAAGTAGCATTTTACGGAAATTTTCCGCCTGCATTTCTGCCTTGTTATTAAATTTTAATTTATCGAGCTTACTGACGCCTTCAACTAATTCTGCCACGGTATGGCCGAATAATTCAGCTAACTCGTCTTTAGTTGTCTCGGTGTCTTCTATTACATCGTGCAGTAATGCCGCCATTAACGTTTCATGGTCAAGGTGCATTTTTGCCAGATTAAGCGCCACCGCCACCGGATGGGTAATATAAGGTTCGCCACTTGAACGCATTTGCCCTTCATGTGCATCTCTTGCAACTATGTAGGCTTGTTTAAGCAGATCAACTTGTACTTTTGACAAATAACTTGATACTTGTGCTTTTAATGGTTCAAAAAGGTACACGCAATATTTCCCTTCGAGAATGGTGAATGTAGTAACAGGGTTGTAGGTCTAAGAATACGTTTTATTGGCATGAAAGCCAAACGCTTCACAAGGTTACGATGGTTTTTATTAGCAAAAACGCGTAATCATGACAACATAATTACGCGTTTTTTAACTCAGTCGCATACCGAATTATTGTTGGTTATGACCACCAACAATAGCAGCAACAGCCGCAAGTTCAGCTGATTCTTGTTGCACTTGCTCATGACGATCTGTGTCGTCCATTACTGCTGTGGTGATCAAGCCTGCTTCAATTTCACGCAATGCAAGTACAGTAGGCTTATCATTTTCTCTTTCAACCAAAGGTTCTTTACCACCCGTCGCTATTTGACGAGCACGACGAGATGCGATTAACACCAAGTCAAAACGATTACCGATTTTTTCTACGGCATCTTCAACAGTTACGCGAGCCATTTGGTCACTCCAACGTTTAAAATTTACAAAATAGTTGCGTAGTTTACTATGTGCTTAATCGTTAGCCAATAGATCATTGAATAAAAGTTGGTGATTTTCTACTTGTTGGCTACGTTTCAGTCGTTGATTGTTCACTATCGTGGTGAGATCTGTCAGTGCTTGTTGAAAGTCGTCGTTGATAATGATGTAGTCAAACTCTTGATAGTGAGAACATTCAGCTTGTGCTTGTGCCATGCGCTGTTGGATCACTTCTTCACTGTCTTGACCTCGGCCACGTAAACGATTTTCCAATTCTTGTTTTGACGGCGGGCTAATAAAGATGGTGGTGACATCAGGTTTTTTCATTCGAACTTGTTGCGCACCTTGCCAATCGATATCTAAAAATACGTCGATGCCTTGCGCTAATTGCTGATCAATTGCGGTTTCTGAGGTGCCGTAATAATTGCCGAATACTTCGGCATATTCATAGAATTCTTTTTTGTCTATTTGTCGCTTAAATTGTTCAACGCTAACAAAATGGTAGTGCTGACCATCCACTTCGCCCGGACGTGGCGCACGAGTGGTATGTGATACGGAGACTTGCATTAAACGAGCGCTTGGCTGTTTTAACAGTGCTGAAATAAGACTCGACTTTCCTGCGCCAC
Organism: Thalassotalea sp.; assembly: GCA_050300315.1. Taxonomy (GTDB): domain Bacteria; phylum Pseudomonadota; class Gammaproteobacteria; order Enterobacterales; family Alteromonadaceae; genus JBNKXM01. The sequence goes on from JBNKXM010000085.1 coordinate 2,563, forward strand.
TTGGCGCTGAGAGTATAAATAAATTGCCTGGTGCCGACACGACATTCCTCGGTAGTAATTGATCATCGTTAAAAAGCGCACTATAGCGTAATTTGCAGTTATTTTCCCTACTTGATAGAAAATTAACTGTGATTCACTTATTGTTTGAGTGGTTGTATCGATTAACGCTGGCGTTTATCCGGTGGCTTGCACATAAAAAAGCCGAGTATCTCACTCGGCTTTTCTCGACTTAGTTATTTGATGTTTATAATACGTTAGCGATTGATTGCGCTAAGTAATCAACATTAGAGTTGGCGATACCAGCAATACTCATACGGCTAGAACCAACCATATAGATGCTGTATTCGTCTTGTAGCTGTTGTACTTGCTCAGGGGTTATGCCTAAGAAAGAGAACATACCTTTTTGACGCGTGATAAAGCTGAAATCACGAGTTACGCCTTTCTCTTTTAACTTATCAACAATTAACTGACGGTTGCCGTTAATGCGGTCACGCATCTCTTTTAATTCTGCGTACCATTGGTGACGTAATTCATCAGAATTTAAGATGGTTTCTACTAATGCCGCACCATGTGCTGGTGGCATAGAGTAAATACAACGAACCACTGATAACAATACTGAGTTAGCAATATCGGCGGCATTTGCTGAAGAAGCTATGATAGTGGTTGCACCGATACGTTCACGGTATAAACCGAAGTTTTTCGAGCAAGAGCTACAAACGATCATTTCTTCAACGCTGTCAGCAATTAAACGTAAACCATAGGCGTCTTCATCTAGACCGTCACCAAAACCTTGGTAAGCCATATCGACAACAGGTAAGAAACCAACAGTTTTTGCAACTTCTGCCACTTGTTGCCATTGTTCATTGTTTAAATCCATACCACTTGGATTGTGACAACAAGCGTGTAATAACACGGCATCATCAGCGCTGACTTCTTTTAGCGCAGCCAACATGCCATCAAAATCTAAGGTTTTATTTTCGTAATCATAATAAGGATATGTTTTAACGGTTAAGCCTGCAGCTTCAAATAAACCTGTGTGGTTTGCCCATGTTGGGTTGCTCACCCAAATGGTTGCGCCAGCTTTACATGATTTAATAAATTCAGCAGCAACACGTAACGCACCAGTACCGCCAGGAGTTGATACGGTACGAGCACGGTTTTCGATAAGCACTTTGTGATTACCAAAAATAAGCTTGCTCATTTCGTCGTTAAATAATGGTGAACCGGTAGGACCGATGTAGACTTTGGTATCTTCATTGTCGTGACGATATTTCTCAGCCTTTTTTACACAATCTAAAATTGCTGTATGTCCAGCTTCATCTTTATAAACACCTACCCCTAAATCAATTTTTTGAGGGTTCGCGTCATCACGATATTTAGCCAATAGACCTAAAATAGGATCGGCTGGCAAAGCCTTTAAGCTACCAAACATGTCTCCATTTACCTTATAGCAAGAGAGGGATTTTACTAGGTTTTGCGCCGTCGCAAAATTAGCATTTAAAATCCACAGTGATTAAAGCGCAAGCATAGCTTTAAAAGGGGCAAAATTAAAGCGATTTCAGCGAAAAAAACCGAGAAGATCTAGTACATTTGGCACTAATAAATAGCGGAATTACATTTGTAACGGGGAGTGAAAATTTCCGCAACCAGTTTCGATAAAAATATGACCTGATTGCGGAATAAAAAGTGCTTAGAAATTATGAGTAATAGCGGCAATAAAACCGATTATGCCACCAAAAACACCACCCCAAACAACTAACCAGCCTAAGTGTTTACGGATCATCTCTTGAATGATTTCTTTGACCAATTGTGGTGTTAATTCATTTAAACGTTTTTCGATAATATCGCTAACCTTTAACCGCATGCTGGTCATCACATTCGGTTGTTCTAATTGGTCGCGTAAAATGGTGTTGAATTGTTCGCTTTGTGAAATATTACCCATGGTGGCTTTCATTTTTTCGATAAATGGCTCACGCAAAGGTTGTAATGCTTGTGCGCCGCCAACCATGGCTAACATGCCGCCAAATGAAGAGTTTTCGATAACATTTACTAAATCATCAAAGGCCGGTGATAAATCGAGTTGTTCGATCACCGGCGCTAAATCTAAGGTGCTGGCCTTGCCAGACGTGTCAGATAAGAATCGATCAATATTTTCTTCCGTGAAAAATTGTTCCATCATTAATTGACGAATGCCGTGTTTGAAATCTTCAAATCGTGCCGGAATAACACCAGAGCCATATAAAAATGGGACTTTTTCAAACAACATATGAATTGCAAGCCAATTGGTAATGGCGCCAGATAGTGCAAACAGGCCAATGGTATAGATGATTGTTTGATTGGTTACAAACCCACCAAGGGCTAACGCTAACGCGATGACATTGGTGACAACACTTTTATTCACATTTCACTCCACATAGTTAATTAACTAAACGGCGGCTAGTTTATCAAGCTACAATCATTGCGCCAAGTGAGTTGTTTTGCTTTACTAGAACAAGAAAAATAACAAGGAAATATAATGAAAATTAAAAATTTAGCTGGCTTATTCAGCGCATTCATCTTGCTGTCCCCTGTTGTCGTTGCCGAGCAGCAACAGTGGCGAAAAGTCGATCCTGATAACGCCGTGTTAATGAGCTTACCACAAGGTCAGGTTGTTATTGAACTTGCACCGCAGTTTGCGCCTAATCACGTTAAACGTTTTAAAAACTTAGTGCAGAAAGGTCATTATAATGGCACGAAATTTTATCGGGTCATCGATGGATTTGTTGCTCAAGGTGGCCCTGAGGATGGCAGTGAAAAAGATCGTGCGATTACCCCGCTAAAAATTGAAGGGGAATTTACAACGGATGATGCTTGGTCGTTTACCTTAGTGCAAGATCACGAGATGTTTGCCGAGCAAACGGGCTTTAAAGATGGTTTCGCTTTAGGTTTTAGTCCAACAGAACAAAAAGCGTGGATGTTACATTGCCCTGGGGTTATCGCTATGGCGAGAGAAAATGGTCCAGATACAGGCACCAGTCATTTTTATATTACCAATGGTCAAGCACCACGCTATTTAGATCGCATTATGACGGTATTTGGTCGCGTCATTTCTGGTATGGATAAGGTTCCAACAATTAAGCGTACCGCTGTGCTTGAAGGTGAGCAACCGGTCGATAAAAGTGAATTTACCCCGATGCTGTCACTTAAATTAATGAGTGATGTGCCAAAAGCTGAGCAAATTAATTTAGAAGTAAAAAATACTGAGCATCCTAGTTATGCACAAAAATTAGTTGATCGCAAAAAACGCGAGCACGCGTTTTTCTATAAAAAACCACCGCCAGTGTTAGATATTTGCCAAACGCCAGTTGGCGTTCGCTTGGTGAAATAATGGATTAATGTAGGATTAGTTGGTTATTCGCTAATCCTACGATTATTAATTTGGCATAGGATCTTTTAATAGCTCGTCAACTAACCAGGTATTACCTTGTTTTACTAATTTGATACGCTTTAACTCGTTATAGGTTTTACCTTGACGATTGCCAGTAAATAAAATGGTTAAGCTACCTGAGGTATCAAACTCTTCCCTTACTTTAAAATCAGCTAACGCTGGATTTATCTTAGTCGAGTCAAATGACATATTAAATAGCCGTCTTGCTACATTATTTGCGGTTTTGTATTGTTTCACTCGTTTAGCAAAGCTTTTTGTACAATAACTCAAGGCATGTTCAAGATCTTTCTCGTTGTACAAGGCATCAAAAAATGCGACTGCCACTTGATCAGCGGTGATTTCTTGTCGTTCGTTACAGCCAGTCAAAAAGAAGGTCATACACAGAGCGATAATAATTGCTTTCATTAAATTTACTCGAAAATTAAATATAGTCAGCTAATCGTTAGCTTTGTTAAATTCGGCGATAGCACCGATTGCTAATAGTGGCTTAGCTTCTATTTCAGTGAGGTACAGAGGTTTACTATTGACCCCAGCTATATAGCGTTTGTTATCCACTATCGTGATCCAATGTGCAGTATAGGCTTTTTTCTGATCATCACACATAATTTACTCTCATTTAGAATAGTTCATTAACAATGCATGCTGAAATTGAGCAGAAGGTAACTTCTGTAATACAAGGGGATATTGAAGGTGTGTTTTCGTTCAATAACTCCAGTGTCGGTAGCTACGCTGTCATAGAAACTACAGAAGGAGTTTCCTTAGACCGTTGGCTTTGCGTCCTAAACTTTCATTTAGTTTGCCGTTTTCAACTGATGCGCATTAAATTTAACCAATTTTGCCATCAATGTACAGGAAATGATGACAATTAGCGCTTAGTACTAGAATCATGTTTGGATAAAATCAAAAAGCATTCAAGAGAAAAGTGATGATAAAATAGTGTTAAAAATCAATGTATTGAATTTTTGTCTATGTAACTTGTT
>JBNKXM010000086.1:0-6908 GCA_050300315.1 Thalassotalea sp.
TGAACCTTGGTCTGCTCCCGTTGAGTCATAATGGGCACCTAAAATAATGGTTTTGCTTAGTTTAGGAGCACTATCAACAATAAGGTTTTTTGAGCGTTGTTGCTTACTGCCAAATGTAAACACTTGCTCGGTCACCTGATAACCCATTTGCGATAACTCTTTGGCAAGATATGCCGCCGTTAATGCTTCTTTGTCGGTGCCTGCTTCTCGGGCACCAATACCGTGATCTTCACTGACTAACTCAGTTAAATAATTGTTGGCAAGTTGTTGGTATGAAATGGTCTTGGCACTTGAAATTGAGCTAGTTAGCGCTAAGGCAATTATAAAAGATAATTTTGTCACGGCGATCCTATCCGGTTTTTGTTATAGTGAATATTGTTTAACAAATTGACCATGAGTATAAAATGAATTGTCGCTATTATATAACTTTAATTTTTTTCTTTTTGAGCTCTAGTGCCGCCTTCGGAGAAAGTTGCCCTGATTATTTGCAAGTGACTTTGCCACAGCTTCACTCTAGTGAATCGGTCAATTTATGTCAGCTTACCCAAGGAAAGCCGGTGCTGATTGTTAATACAGCGAGTCATTGTGGCTTTACTCCACACTTTAAACAGTTAGAGGCAATTCATAAAAAATATCAACAACAAGGATTGGTGGTGATTGGCTTTCCATCGGATGATTTTTTTCAGGAAGAAGACGATGAAAGCGAAACCGCTAAAATTTGCTATATCAACTACGGTGTAACATTTACTATGCTGTCAACGAGCGCAGTATGGGGCAGTAATGCCAATAGTGTTTTTAAGTTTCTCGCCGAAAAATCGACGTCACCTAAGTGGAACTTTTATAAGTATTTAGTTGATGGTCAGGGAAAACATGTTCAGTCATTTAGCCCAAGAGTTGCACCTGACGATAAAGCGTTTATTGCCGCAATCAATGCGTTAGTTGCCAATAAGTAGCACGAAGATGTTGTTATTTTCTCGTATTATCGTATGTTGTTGTGCCGTTTTTTCAACCGCGTCCTTTAGCCAATTTGTCCTTGAAACCACGCCTGATATTCATGGTGAATTACAGGTTAATTTCGGCGATTTATGTCAGGTCGCTAAAAATACGCAAACATACATTGCCCGATATCCTGACGACAGTTTTGCCGTGCATGCGGGAAACGCTCTAGTTGCTGATGCAAGTCTGGCGAGGGTAAATCACACCTTGGCTTATTTGTGTCAAGTTGAACGGCAAAAGATGCAGGTTGATCAGCGCTATTTACTTGAGCATTTTGACTTTTATCGTTGGTTACCTGATAAACAGCAGGCGTCAAAATGGGCGGCTCAAAGCGACAATGCAGTCAAAAAGCGTTTACTTAGCAATATTCCAGAGCAGAAAATATTTTTAACTAAATATTACACTAAGTTATTAGCCGCTAGTGAGCAACGCAGTGAAGATTACCCGCAAGCGCTATATGCACTGCCTTATGACGAACAGGGCTTAAGTCAATCACAGGCTGAATTACAAAAAAATCGCTTAACGCGTTTTAAATACACTCGTCAGCAAATCATGTCAGGTGTTTTACTCGATAAAAAGTTGGCCTCACCTTTAATTTGGCTGTCTGATGAAGCGCTTCATGACGTATTACTACAAGGTACTGGGGTTGTCGATATTGACGGTAAACGACGTTATTTTAATGTCCATCGCAATAATGGCATCGCTTATGACTATACGTTAGGTAAGCGAGAGCAGGCGCGCTATTGGTATTTTGCCGAAGTCGCAAGCATTTTAGGCTATGGTAAAACTATTGAAAGTAAAATACCGATCAAAGAAAACGTGACTTTTGCAGGAAATATTAAGCAACTAGGGCTTGGCAAGTTGTTTTTAGTGAGTATGGATGTCGCGGACAAAACCGTCAATCATCTCGGAGTGCTGGCAGATCAAGGCGGAGCATTTGATAACAACCTGTTTCAATTGGATTTTTTACGGGGTAGTTATTATGGCTGGCAAGACTATTATCAAGCCAATAAGCAGTTACCTGATTATGCTAATGCGTGGTTATTATTGCTGAAGGAATAATCACGCATTATTGATTGGCAACGCGCTGATTGTTTTGCTCGTCTTGTGCTAACTCGCTATTTTTTGGCTGATTGTCGGGCTGATAATCAAGAGGCGCTTGCAATAATATTTGTCTTAACCTGTCGAGGTCTTCGTCGCGCATCGCATCGTTTAGCTCATTGAGTATTTTTTTCACATCAGGCCAGCTGAGTGAGCGTTCGTTTGCCGTTAAAATACGTTGATGACGTGTTGGTTGTGCATGATCATCGATCAATAATTCTTCATATAATTTTTCCCCTGGGCGTAAACCGCTAAAGCTGATTTCGATGTCGCCACTAGGGTTGTTATCATCTTTTATCGTTAGCCCCATTAAATGGGTCATATTATAGGCAAGGTCAATGATCTTAACTGGTGCTCCCATATCAAGCACAAATACGTCACCACCTTGTCCCATTGCGCCGGCTTGGATCACTAACTGAGCCGCTTCAGGTATGGTCATAAAGTAGCGAATGATGTCGGGATGGGTAATAGTGATAGGCCCTCCGGCGCGAATTTGTTGTTTAAATAACGGAACAACTGAACCCGATGAGCCTAAAACATTACCAAAGCGCACCATGACAAATCGTGTGCTGTGATCTTGAGGCGCTAATGATTGCAGTACAAGTTCTGCAAGCCGTTTGGTCGCTCCCATGACATTGGTCGGTCGTACCGCTTTGTCGGTGGAAATTAAAACAAAGGTTTCTACCTCACAATAAATGGCGGCTTGAGCAATTTCATAGGTGCCGAGTACGTTGTTAGAAATGCCAGCGATAATATTGTGCTCAACTAATGGCACGTGTTTGTAAGCCGCGGCATGATAAATAGTTTGCACCTGATGCTTGTGAAAAATGGTGGTCATTAGCATGCCATTTTGGACATTACCGATTAGCGGCACCAGTACAATATTGCTACGGATCTCAGCAAGGTAGCTACTCAGTTCCTGATTGATTTCATAAAGCAGCGCTTCACTGACATCAAGTAGTACAAGCTTGCTTGGTCGCTGTTGGATGATTTGCCGACAGAGTTCTTTGCCGATAGAACCACCGGCGCCTGATACCATAACCACTTTGTTCGTTATGTTACTGCTTAATAGCTCTGGGATAGGTTCAACCGGCTCTCGCCCGAGTAATTCATCAACCGACACTTCTCTAAACTGATCTATGGTTCGCTTTCCAGAGACAATCTCGGCCATGCTTGGGATGGTGAGAAGCTCAAGAGCGTAAGGTTCAAAGAGGGTGACAATTTCTTTCATCCGACTTTGATTGATTTTAGAAACTGCGATCAATACTTTAAATTGTCCGTAGCGTTTGATCAGCTGTTCGATATTTTGCTCTGAGTATATTTTGATGCCGAACAGTTCGCGATTATGAAAGCGCTTTTGCTCGTCAATAAAGGCTAACGGTTGATAGTGCTTGCCTGAGATCAAGGTATTGGCCAGTTGCTGACCTGTGCCTCCAGCGCCATAGATCACTACGCCTTCGCGCTCTTCAAACCATTTTTTACCAATAATGACGCCAAAACCAGCACGAGCGCCAGCGATAAACACACTGGCGATGGAAAAGAACACAATAGGAACCGAGCGGGGGACAAATGCGTTGTAAAGATAACCACAAATATAAAAGATCAGTGTAGCAACAATCAGTAGCCCGGCGATTTTTAGTGTTGCCTTGGCGTTAAAGTGCCGGATCACACTGCGATAAATACCAGAAAAGTAAAATAGCAGCATAGTACTTAGCATGACCGACAATAGTACTGACCACTCTGCGGCACTGAATTCAATATGCGACGCACCTAAGCGAAGAAAATAGGCAAGTAAAAATGCTAAGGTTAACGCAAAAATGTCGTAGGTTAATGCGAGCATTAACTTAAATGAACTTGGGATCAGGTCTATTTTTCTAATCATCTAACAGCGCCTTCAATTTTATAGTTATTATCGCTGGTAACGTTAAAATGACATCAATGTTAAATTGTTACTGTGCTCGCGTTATCATAACAGGTTAACGTCCTGTGTCTGCTATTTCTGTAAATACTTTGCTCATTTGTTGGCACATTCGCGTGACCTCGTCAGAGGTTAAAGACGGATGCACTAAAAACATTAAGCTGGTCTCGCCTAAGCGTTTAGCATTGCTTAGTGAAACGCTGGGTTTATATGGTTGATTGTCGAATGCTTTTTCTAAATAAACTTCTGAACAACTGCCTGAATAACAAGGCACTCCTGCTTGGTTAAGGGCGGCAATAATGTTATCTCTTTGCCATGTGTCGCTCAATCTCTCTGGTTTGACAAATACATAGCACTTGTAGAAGGCGTGCTCAATATGATCAGGTATTTCAGCAACATAGAGAAAATCAAACTGTCGACAAACATCAAGCAATTGTTCAGCATTTTGATGACGCATTTGATGCCATTGAGGCATTTTCTTAGTCTGTATACGGCCGATGGCCGATTGCATCTCGGTGAGGCGCCAGTTGGTGCCAAATGATTCATGTAACCAGCGATAACCGGGAGGATGTTCTGTTTCATACACTGCTGCATATGACTTACCGTGATCTTTGAATGCCCATGCCGTGCGCCATATTGACTCGTCATTGGTGGTTAGCATGCCACCTTCACCGCCTGTGGTCATAATTTTGTCTTGGCAAAATGACCAAGCGCCAATGTGGCCAATACTGCCGACGCTACGCCCTTTATATTTTGCGCCATGTGCTTGTGCGCAATCTTCAATGACAAAGAGATCATTGCGCTCGGCAAGTGCCATGATCTCATCCATTTCACAAGGCCAGCCGGCTAAATGTACACAAATAATTGCTTTTGTCTTAGCGGTTAATACTTGTTCAATGCTGTGAGCGGTAATATTTTGGCTGGCTAAATCGACATCGGCAAAAACTGGGGTTGCGCCGCAGTTAACTATGCTACTAATTGAAGCGATAAATGTTCTTGGTGTGACAATCACTTCATCACCTGCACCTATGGCTAAACTATGCAGCGCTAAATCCAACGCTAAGGTGCCATTGGCAACCGCTACTGCATATTTACTATCGGTGTAACTCGCAAATTCCTGCTCGAACATCCGTCCTTGTTGTCCGGTCCAATAATTAACTTGGTTAGAACGTAATACGTCAGCCACTGCAGAGATTTCTTGTTCAGAAAAATTTGGCCAAGGGCTTAATGAAGTGTTTAACACAGATTGTCCTTTTTTTTATAAATCTTTGGTGCGTTTTGCTGGCACACCAAGGTATAAGCCGTTTGCTTCGGTTTCTTTAGTAACCGCTGCGCCAGCACCAATCATGCAGTTATTGGCGATAGTAAGTGTTTGCACACAGCAGCTACCGACGCCAAACCATACGGCTTCGCCTATTGTGACACTGCCAGCGATATGAGCGCCGGGAGAAATATGCACAGCATCGCTCAGTTGACAATCATGATCGACACTTGCTGCGGTATTGATAATACAAGCGTTGCCAAGTTTTGCGCCGACATTAATCACCGCATTCGCAAAAACCACATTGCCTGAGCCCAAGGTTGTTTGGCTACTGACTACCGCATTTGGGTGGATAATATTTGGCAAACGCGCGTTTGCTTGGCTTAACGCGTTAAATAGAGCGAGGCGAGCTTGGTTATTGCCTATGCCAAGTGCAAAGTCATATTCTTTTTTATAACATTGCCATGAAGCTGATTTATCTATGATCGGCCAGGCTAAATTACAATCGCGTTCAGGATAGCTATCGTCTAAAAATGCGATTTCACTGTATTGTCGGCTGGCCTTTGCGCAATCAGCAATGACTCTGCCGTGGCCTCCAGCGCCAATGATTAGTAATTTACTCATGATCATTTCCTGTAAATTTTGCCATGGTAGCTTGACCTTCGGCATTAATGTCAGCTCTGTTAAAAACTTTCTTAATCGTTAGCAACAGTATTTTTATATCTAGTTGTAGTGATTGATTATCAACATACCAGTTGTCGAGTTCAAATTTTTCTTGCCAGCTAATGGCATTGCGACCGTTAACTTGTGCCCAACCTGTGATACCAGGTTTGACATTATGACGGCGAGCCTGACGTTCGGAATACAAAGGTAAATATTCACTGAGCAAAGGTCGAGGCCCCACCAGACTCATGTCACCTTTAAGTACACACCATAGGCTTGGTAATTCGTCTAAGCTACTTGATCTTAACTTTTTGCCAAACGGGGTCAATCGTTGCGCATCGCTTAGTATGTGTCCGTGTTGATCTGTCACATTGGTCATAGAGCGAAATTTAAGTAAGTTAAATAACTTTCCGTTTAAACCTGGACGTTGCTGGCTAAATATTATTGGTGAACCTAATTTGAACTTGATCATCAGCGCCAAGCACATCATAGGTAAAGATAACAGTAATAGAGCGAGTGCCGAAATAACAATATCGATAAGACGTTTTATCATGTTAGCTTTGCTCTCGGCTATTGCTTAGTACATGCTGATAAAAATCATAAACTTGCTTAGCATTATCTTCAACATTCATGACTTGTCGTACCTTGGTAAACGCATTTTCTATTAGCTGCTGACGCTCATTTGGTGCTTCTATAGCTTGAATGATTTTAGTTGCCAGTGATGCGGGATCTTTGGCATTGGCTAAATAACCGGTTTCCCCATCAACAACTAAATCAGGAAAACCCCCGACATTAGTGGTTAATGTCGCGACCTTAACGTACATGGATTCGACCGCTCCACCGACATTTTCTGAATGTGATGGATGAACCGCCAGATCAAATTGTGGATAAAGCGTTGCCACATCATTTCGGGTACCTAAAAATAAACAACTGTCGTTGAGTGTTTGCTTGGCGTAATCTTTAACCGAT
>JBNKXM010000087.1:0-6879 GCA_050300315.1 Thalassotalea sp.
TGAATGGTGTTTTTCCCTTTATTTTTAGCGAGATACATGGCGTTATCGGCAGAAATAAACCATTCATCGGCGGTGTCTTTGGTATTCAATTCTGCAATGCCAATACTACAAGTAATGCTAGGTAAGCTATCTGTTTTAAGCTTAGCGAGTGCTTGTTGGAACCGTTTCGCTAATAAAGTTGCATCGTCAGTTTGTGTTTCTGGGCATAACAGCACAAATTCTTCACCACCCCATCTGGCAACAACATCTGAATCACGGGCACATTCGTTTAATAATACAGCGAATTTTTTTAAAATATCATCGCCAACCTTGTGACCAAGTGAATCGTTGATCAGTTTAAAGTCGTCGATATCAATCATAAGTAGGCAGGCTTTAGTGTTATACCTTCCTTTCAATTTTATTTGTTGGTCAATTAATTCTGCTAAATGACTACGATTGTATAATTGGGTTAATGGATCTCTAATGGCCTGCTCGGCTAACTGTTGGTTTTTTTGATCGAGTTGTTCATGCAAATGTTTAAGTGCTAGGTTTTTTTCCAGTAGCTGTTTGGCGTGTTTTACCGAATTAAGGTAAGCAATCGATAAAATGACGGTGATAATACTAAAAATGCTTATCGCCGTAAAAATAATAGAATAATCCGCTTGCTTAATTAGGTTAACTTTCAGTGCACTAAATATGCGGTTGTGATCTTGCTCGGTCATTTTAGCGATCGCATTATTGAAATAAGGTATTAAAAACTCTGAGTTTTTATTCACCCCAACTCTAAGGTTATCTTCTAATTCAGCAATGCCGACGATACGTAGTTGAGCGAGAGATAATTCTTCAATCAATCTATTTGCCGAATAAAACGAACCGACAAAATAATCAATTTCTTGATTAGCTACTTTAAGCAAGCCTTCCCGCTCTGTATTCACCGTAATAATATTCATTTTCGGAAAGGTTTTAAGTAAGTATTGGTGTAAACGATATCCGTTAACTACCGCGATTTTTTGTGTGGTTATGCTTGAGAGGTTACCGACCATTAGTTGATCGTAATGACCATATAATGCATTGGGAGCTCGAAAATAAGTATTTGAAAAGGTGAGATATTGTTCTCGTTCTTCAGAGCGATTCAATAAGGGTAAAATTTGGCACTTGCCAGTTTTAACAAATTCAAGCGTTTGGTTCCAATCTTTAGTCGCGACAAAATTAAAACGCAATGGGGTTAGTTTTTCGAATAACTGTAAGTATTGTTTGGAAATACCAAGATGCTGATTGTTTTCTATCGATTCGTAGGGCGCCCAATGAGGATCAACACAATAGCTAACGCTAATGGTTTCCTCAGACCAAACTTTAGGTAACCATATAATATTAATCAACAGTATAAGTGTGAGACTACTTTTTATCAGCATTTTCATTCATGGTCGCTTATCAGTGAGCTTTATGCCTGATGGTGTACTCGAACAACTGACATCATATTTATATACTATAAGATGAAATGCAATGAAAAGACATGCTAAGCGCTTTTAATAGGCTAAGCATTGTGTAAAGAGACCTTGTTATTTTCGTGTATGCCCCAAAATCAGTAATAAATAATATCAGTAGGAAAATCGAGTGTTAACTAATCATATCGCCATGACCTTGGAAAACTTTCAAAAAATTGTTTTGGAAGACTCTAAAGAAAAATTAGTGCTTGTGACGTTTTGGGCTGATCAGGTGCCAGAAAGTATTGAATTAAAAGATAAATTGACTGCTAAGGTTGCTAGTGCACAAGATTATCTTTTACATGCTACTGTGGATTGTCAAACTCAAGCGCCAATTGCCCAACAATTTGGTATTCAAGGGTTACCAACGGCGGTACTTGTGAAAGATGGTCAGCCGATTGATGGTCTATCTGGCCCTCAAACCGATGAAAGTGTTGAGCAGTTTTTAGCTAAACATTTACCAAAAGCAGAAGATTTATTATTGGCAGAGGCTCGTCAGTTGTTAAGTAATGGCGATGTTAATCAGGCATTTTCAACCATCTTACAAGCGCACCAAATTGATGAACAACGAGCAGACATTAAAATTGTTTTGGCTGATGTTTATATCCAAACGGGAAAAATTGCAGAAGCGCAGCAATTGTTATCAACCATTAAAATGGTTGATCAAGATAGTGCATATACTGCGCTATTAGCAAAACTCGAATTAGCAGAACAGGCAGCAGATTCGCCTGAGATACAAGCGCTGGAAGCTCAGCTTGAAAGTGAACCTGATAACAAAGCGTTACGTCAAAAGCTCGCGGCTCAATATAGCCAAGTTAATCGTAATGAAGAAGCGTTGAGTCTATTATTTTTATTGGTTCAACAAGATGGTAGCGATCAAAAAAGCAAAGAATTATTGCTAGATGTTTTAAAAGCGTTACCAGATGGTGATCCACTTGCCATGAAATATCGTCGTAAACTTTATACGTTAATGTATTAAGGTGCGAAGCCAGTAATGAGAAAAACAGCGACTACTAAGGTCGCTGTTTTACATTTTATGGCAAAAATTATTTTAGTTTTTCGGCAAATTTTTTCTTAAATTTTGCTAACTTAGGCGATACGACCGCCTGACAATACTGGTTTTCAGGATTATTGTTAAAGTATTCCTGATGGTAGTCTTCACCGCTATAAAATACTTGCTGCTCAACTACTTCAGTAACAATTTCCTGCTCCCATGTTTTGTCATCAATCATTTCTTGAATGATTTGCTCTGCTACTTGTTTTTGCTGTTGATCATGGTAAAAAATCGCTGAACGATATTGCGTACCAATGTCGTTGCCTTGACGATTTAACTGTGTTGGATCATGCAGGGCAAAAAATATCTCTAAAATATCGCGAAAATTAATCAATTGGCTATCAAAGGTAAGTTGCACTACTTCTGCGTGGCCAGTATCTCCTTGGCAAACCTGCTGATAAGTCGGATTTTCTGTTGTTCCGCCCATATAGCCTGATTCGGCTTTAATGATCCCTTGTAAGCTATTAAACGCCGCTTCGATACACCAAAAGCAGCCACCTGCTAATGTTGTTTGTTCAATAGAGGATTGACTCATGATTTTACTCGTTTCACTTAAATGAATGATGCTTAATAAAGAGCATAGTAATCAATCGATACCAAATGTGCTATAAAATTATCGCGATAAAAACGATAGTAAGTCATTGATACTTACTATCGATGAACGTTAAAAATCGTAAGCTATATGCTGATGAAAGCGCACGGTGATTTCTTCTTTTTCTGGCGAAATTTCTAACTCTGTCGCCATTAAACGAATGGCTTGCTCAATTTGATTGAGAAATCGACCATAACCATAGTCATCACTGTTATCTTTGGTGGCAACAAAAATCAATTGTACATTATCAACTAATTGATCTGCCTGCCATTTACTAACAATACCACACGGACTAAGCGCCGGGTTATAACCGAGCATTTGCAATTCACCAACGCGTGAAACAATCTCGTGTAGGCTGTGTCGAACAATAGGGACAAGACCATTGGCGATCAGAGCACCGTTATTGAGGTTGAAGCGTTTGGCAACCAAGGAAAAGGTGTCGGTTAAATAGGTGTACAAAGGGTTATAAGGATCTTCTGAGTTAGGATCAATATCAACCAAGTTGAGCATATGATGATTAATGGTTAAGTTAACTACCGCGTAAGTGATCGCCGAATGTTCACTTGGCAGAGATACTTTCTGGCTTTGATAGCGTTGTTCAATCGCTCGCAATTTATGAGCTTTGACTCCAGTGCAACCTTTGTTGCGTGAAAAAATATCATAGGTAAGATGCTGATGATCTCGCACGCGAATCGTTGATTTTTCTATGGCTAGCAGTGTTTGTAAGCTCGCAAGCAATTGGCTGACTCGTTGATGAAAGTTGGCAGCATTGACTCGTAAATCATCGCCAGTTGCTAAAAATAACAAGGTGATCTTCTTTACTCTAACATTGGCGTCAAAAAATGAATTCTGTAATGTGTGCTTTTGCGGATCGTAATAAAAGAGGATCTGCTGATTTGTCTGCCATTGGTGCATTTCTTGGCTGTAGCGTACACGCACTAGTTTGTCATTGGCGACAAAGACGCAACTATCGATGGCAAAGTCTTGGCTAAGGGTGAACAGTAGCTGAGATAAACTTTGATAAAAATGATAATAAGCTTGTGCTTGCGTAGCAGAAAACTCCGGTGATACTTTTTTTATTAACTCATCAGTGACCGGAAATTCTGCCAAAATATATTGGTTATCTCGGGCGTTTGCTGGAATATAGGCCTTATGTGCCGCGCTGCGTTTTCTAACAATAGACATTCAATTTCCCTATCTTGTTTAGAGGTAAAAGGTAATTTTTCGGGAATTATAGGCGTGCTGTATGACAGTTTTGTGTCATCATCTAGATGTTTAAATTACATTGGCTCGTGTTATCATTTGCCAGAAATAGACAAATTAAATCGCCCTATGTTTTCAGACCATCAAGCGTTAGTTGACGCAATTAATCAAACCATGCCTTTTGGTAAATATGCTGGAAGAAAGTTGTTACAATTACCAGAGCCTTATCTTGTCTGGTTTCAAAGCAAAGGATTTCCTGAAGGAAAATTAGGTCAGCAACTCGCGCTGATCTATGAAATAAAACTAAATGGCTTGGAAAAAGTCATGGAACCGATGTTGGTGTCTAGTCGTTGAATTGATGCTGTATAATTGATGCTGTATAATTATTAAACGAATTTCTTCTATTAAAAACATTTTTAGTGCATACAGATCTATACAAATTTCACTAATAAGCCGTTTTTCAAACAGTTAATTTTTTCACACTTTATACCGAGAAAAATTTTTTATAATAATTGGAAAATGTGACAAGCCAGTGACAGTTTTTCACTTGAAATAAAAATCTAATTGTTCTTAAATTAAGTGTCGATACGTGATTTATATCGGCCACCAAACATCTAATAAAACTATATTTATCATCTAGTTATGGAGACTCATCTATGAGAAGACAGAAAAGAGATCGTTTAGGTAGAGCGCATTCAAATGGTTATCAAGCTGGGCTTTCAGGTAAAAATAAAGAAAATTGTCCTTATCAAAACATTGACGCAAGATCGGAGTGGCTCGGTGGTTGGCGAGAAGCAGTGTCTGATAGAAATTCGGGGTTATTTAAGTAATTAATTACAACATAAACATATGAGTTGATAAAAAGCCCTCTTTGAGAGGGCTTTTTAATGTTGGTAATTTAGCGACTGGCTATTTTATCTCGGCTGACGGATTACAGACGGCACATTGAGCTTGTTTGTTTAAGGTAAACTGCTGCCATTGATTATGGAAACCATCGTATAAATTGAGTTGATTGTACTGTACGTCAATATTGGTTAGCAGTTTAATGGTTTGCAATGCTTGCATACCAGCAATTATCGCCAGTACTGGCCCCATGATGCCAACGGTTTGGCAATTGTTAGCCGGCGCTTTTTCTGTTGATGGAAATAAACAATGATAACAGGCACTATCGGGTTTTCTTGGATCGACAACTAGTTGTTGACCGTCAAACCCTGTTGCGGCACCGACCACAAAAGGCTTTTGATACTCAACGCACAAACGATTAACCAAATAACGAGTGGCGATATTGTCGCTGCAATCAACCACCACATCTACTTGCGGAATATAATAGTGGCCAAGCTCTTCATCGAGCATTTCATCCAGCACTTCAATATCAACATCTGAGTTATTGTGCTGAAGTTTTTGCGCTGCGCAATCCGCTTTATTGTTGTCAATATCCTGTTCGCCAAACAGCACTTGCCGCTGTAGGTTGGTAATGTCGACATTATCACCATCTGCAATGATCAACTTGCCGATGCCTGCGGCGCTAAGATACATGCTAACAGGATTTCCTAGTCCGCCCATACCAACAATTAATACTGTGGCATTGCGCAATTTAACTTGTCCTTGCACGCCGATTTTATCTAGCATTATCTGTCGGCTGTAACGGAGTTGTTCGTGATTGGTTAACACATTTTCCTCGATTAAGTGCGAACGGCACTGGCTTTAAATTGCATGTATACCCATTGTTCATGCTGTAACGCGAGTTTTTCAAGTGAGTAAGAAGAAATACTGGCATAAAAGTTATGATTGCCGCAATCGAGATGCACTAAGGTATGGGTATCATTGGTGGTAATATTGACGATTTTGGCTTTAAGTTGGTTGACGATAGAGCTGTCAACTGGCTCCTTGGTCGTTAAACTAATTTCATTGGCAAAAATAAAGCAACGTATGTGCTCGTCTTGTTGCTTAATGCGCTCGCTTAAAATATAAATTTGCTGCTGATCTATCGCTAACGCTGTTAAACCATGAGCTTTATTATGGCTTATTACCGGCAAGGATAAACTGGTTTGCTGGCTGATCAGCCCTGAATGGTTCAGCTGATGAATAACTTGATGCACATCACCGAGATGTAATACTTGCCCCGAAGATAATACTAATAATTGATCGGCAAGTTGCTGGATTTCTTCCAGATGATGGCTGACATAGATCATAGGTAACCTAAGCTCTTGATGAACAGTTTTTAATAATGCTAATAAGCTTTTTTTACTGCGTTGATCTAATGCGCTTAATGGTTCATCTAATAATAACAGTTTGGGCTCGGCTAAAATTGCGCGTGCTAATGCGACGCGTTGTTTTTCGCCACTGGAAATTTCGTTAACTTGCTTATGCAGTAGCGGCGCAATTTGCGTCATTGCAATAATGTCATCGATATTGAGCTTAGCTTGTCGACAGCGTTTAACGGCAAAACGCAAATTATCGAGAACATTTAGATGAGGGAATAAGCGGGCGTCTTGAAACACCAATGAGATCTGGCGCTTTTCACTATGAACAAAATGTTGCTCAGTGCTGTCCATTAAACAGTTGTC
>JBNKXM010000088.1:0-6878 GCA_050300315.1 Thalassotalea sp.
GCCACAAATACACTTGCCAAGCCGACGATAACAGTACTTTTTCCGATAAACCGATGACAACGGTATCACCAAGTTTTACCTGTTGGTTGGTATAAATCTTATGACAAACTTTTTTTTGGGCAAATGCTTTCGACACTTGCCCACTGCCACAGCTTTCCAGTTGCTGACAACCACTACAGCTTGACTTAACAATACTCTCAACAAGGATATGATCAGATCCAACTGAAACGACGGTTGCTTGTTCTTCTATCACGGAATTGGCCTAGCTATCAAAGTAACGGAGTCAGCAATTTTTTTTGCGGTTTGTGACGGTATTTTACCAACAACGCTGACCTCATAACCATTGTTCACTTGATTTAACGCCACCGTTGCACCATCCATAACAAAGTCAACAGGTCTCGCTTGTTCTTTTGTTGGTGTAACATAAACAGAAACATCCACTAATCCATCACCATACAGCGCAAATTCTACCGGCTGTTTAGTTGATGCGATACGATGGCGATTTGTATTTAATTTTTCAAAACCTTGTGGCAACCAATTCACCTGCCAAGACAAAGTTTGATGCTGATAGCCTTCTGGAATATCAACTACCTTAGGTAATTCCGTGCCAGCCAATTGCAATAAACTATCAGCAGGATTTTCGGTAATATCTAAATGGGTAAATTGGATTTGTTCAAGCTGTTGTCCTTGCTTGGTAACAATCGCAAGTTTTAATAAAAATCCAGTATCTTGATCTAACCATAGCCAATGACCATATTTACTTGGATCTTTTGGCACGATACGAACAATCTGTGCACTTCGCCCTAAGACACGGCTTTTACCTACCGAAATAAAATGATAGCTTTCGCCCAAGGCTTGAATTTCACCAGCAAAAACATTAGGAATCGGGCTACTAATTTGCGTTGAATAGATTGAATAAGGTGGTAATTCGGGCTCGATGTAGCTAACAACGTTATCTTTGCGTAACACATCGCGTCTGGGGCCATTTAATAATGAAAGTATTTCTAATTCACTGTTATTTTCTTTAATACCGTGCAACCAATGATAAGGATCGGCATGGTTATTTTTCACCACCACGAAAGAGGTACTAAAATTTAAGGACTGTAATGATTTTGAAAGACGAGATAGCCATATTTCGGCATCTTCAGGCGAGTCAGTGTCTGCCGCGTATACTGGCAATACGACGTTTGCCAGTATAAAAATCCAAGTTAATAACTTCATTTAGGCGTTTTATCATCCTTTTCTTTATTTGCTTCTATTTTACTCTCTTTGCTCGCTAACGCAGCAAATTTTATCTGTTGTTGATGATCTTGCAATAACGCTTGGAAACGACGTTGTTGTTCAACGAACGCTTGTTTTTGTGATAATCGATCATTTTGTTGATAGTTAAGACTCACTGGTGATGCAACACCACCTAATGGATTGGTTTGTATCACAGGACTAGGTACAAATGATTCATTATCTGCGACATTTTGTTGCACACCAATAACCATTAAACCCGCCGCAGAAGCGGCAATCGCTACTTGACCAAATGGCTTGGCAAATTGTATCACTTTTGCTTTAACAACTGCTGCCACACTTGGTTTAGCAACTGGCGCTAATATCGTCGGTTCTTCAGCAATCGCATTTGCGATGTTTGCCGATAAATCGAGCGCTATAGATTCTGCTAGTTCTTCACGCAGAACATCTCCAATCAGATGATAACGCTGCCAAGTTTCAGACATATGATTGTCTTTGATTAATTCATCAAAAACTTCATCACTAGTTTGATAATTATCAACTAATGATGACACTGTCTCGAACTTACTTTCACTCATAAACACACCTTAAAAAACCGATAAAATTAGCGCTGAAGTAACGGCCTGATTTTTTTATCTACAGCATCACGTGCCCTAAATATTCTCGAACGCACCGTACCTACCGGACATTCCATAATCACTGCTATTTCTTCGTAACTTAAACCATCTAGCTCTCTTAAATTAATTGCGGTTCGTAAATCTTCCGGCAATTGCTCAATGGTTTTAAAAATTACTGTTTTTATTTCTTTGGTTAATAATAATTTTTCAGGTGACGCATTTTCTCTTAGCGCATCACCAGCATCATAAATCTCAGCATCTTCAATTTCAATATCAGAACCTGGTGGTTTTCTACTGCTCGCCACCATATGGTTCTTTGCACAGTTAACCGCGATCCGATATAACCATGTATAAAAAGCACTATCTCCCCTAAAATTAGGTAACGCACGATACGCCTTGATAAACGCTTCTTGTACTATGTCTGGGACATCACTATGGTTTTTAACATAGCGTGAAACTAAATTTGCCACCTTATGTTGGTACTTCGTTACTAGCAAGTTATACGCGTTTTTATCCCCGCGTTGCACTCGCTCGACCAATGTTTGGTCGACGTTTTGTTCGCTCATCCGAGCCATTTCTCCTAATAAACCGATTAACTTTTTACATCTGGCTCATGGCAAACGCATCAAGTAAGACTAGACTTGTGCGAAAAAGTTCTAAAAAATTTAAAAAAAACAAAAATAATAAATTTAGTCTGTTTATTTCCTGTTCTCGTTGGCGAATAAAAGTTAAAATCCGCTTATATATAGAATACCTTAAAATCAAGCATATATGAATCAACAACATAATTGTGATGTGCTAATTATCGGTAGTGGCGCTGCGGGTTTAACACTTGCGCTGCATTTAGCCAATAATGCTGACGTTGTCATCTTAAGTAAAGGTCAAGTCAATGAAGGCTCTACCTACTACGCTCAAGGCGGTATAGCTGCTGTATTTGATCAAAATGACAGTATAGCATCCCATGTCGCTGATACCTTAGTTGCTGGCGCAGGATTGTGTGAGCAAGATGTTGTGCAATATACCGCAGAAAACGCACGAGCATGTTTAGAATGGTTGATTGAACAAGGGGTCAACTTTGATCAAGAAGATAATGTTAATGGTGATGTAAAGTATCATTTAACCAGAGAAGGTGGTCACAGCCACCGACGTATTCTTCATGCAGCTGATGCTACAGGGCAAGCGGTACAAACAACCTTAGTAGATAAAGTGCGTCAGCACAGCCGAATTAGGGTATTCGAGCGCTATAACGCGATCGATTTGGTATGTGATAAATCATCAGATCAACCTAATGCTTGCATTGGCGCGTATATTTGGAATCGTAACAGCGAAAAAGTTGAACGCATTTTTGCGAAAAAAACGATTTTAGCAACAGGCGGCGCTTCAAAGGTTTATCAATACACTTCAAATCCTGATATTGCTAGCGGTGATGGCATAGCCATGGCATGGCGTGCAGGTTGTCGCGTAGCAAACATGGAGTTTAATCAATTTCATCCAACATGTTTATTTCACCCTAAAGCCGGTAATTTCCTACTGACAGAAGCCCTACGTGGTGAAGGCGCAATTTTAAGGCGTCCTGATGGCAGTCGCTTTATGCCAAGCTTTGACGAACGAGCAGAATTAGCGCCTCGTGATATAGTTGCCCGAGCCATAGATTATGAAATGAAACGTTTGGGTGCCGATTGCATGTACTTAGACATCAGTCATAAATCGCCTGAATTTATTAAACAGCATTTTCCAACGATTTATGAAAAAAACATGTCACTTGGCATCGACATGACAAAACAGCCTATGCCAATCGTGCCTGCAGCGCACTATACCTGCGGTGGCGTGATGATTGATAAGCAAGGAAAAACGGATATCACTAACCTATATGCGATTGGTGAAGTAGCCTACACTGGCTTACACGGCGCAAATCGCATGGCGAGTAATTCGTTACTGGAATGTTTAGTGTTTGCCAAAGCGGCGGCCGAGGATATCGAAAAAGATCTCTGTATTCATCAGCCTTATCTTGATATTCCTGCATGGGACGAAAGCCGGGTAACTGACTCAGACGAAGAAGTTGTTATTCAGCATAACTGGCACGAACTTAGATTATTTATGTGGGACTATGTCGGTATTGTCCGCACCACTAAACGATTAGAACGCGCTTTGCATCGAGTTGAGTTATTACAACGAGAAATTGATGATTATTATCGTAATTTTAGAGTCAGTAATAATTTGCTTGAGCTTAGAAATCTCGTTCAGGTTGCCGAACTAATCATACATAGTGCGATGTCTCGAAAAGAAAGTCGCGGTTTGCATTACACCTTAGATCATCCCGAACTGAGCGATGTTATCCAAACAACCATTTTGACGCCGCCGCTATAAAAGCGGCGGATTGCATTAAATTAGGCCGTAGTGGTCTTTGCTGTATTTTTTTGTCGAATGATAAAACGTGACAAACGAGCGTAGTCTTGTTCGGAAAACTGATCTTTAAAATAAAACTGTGATTGAGCAAAATAAGCTGACCTTGGTGGTTCGATCGCCTCAAGCAGTAACCAACAACCGCACCAAGTTAAACGACTATTTATCAACACCCGATAACGACAATGCGTATCGTCCAACACTTCATTATCATCTGACAACACCAGATAGCCTGTTTGCGTTTTAGCGTCTAGCTGTTTGTTCCACAAACCAAGAACATACAATAGCGCGATAACGAGTAAAGCAATATCTAGCGAGATAAATACAGCGCAAAAAATCACGCTGACGCTCATCAATACCTTAATAGCTAGTGCTATCTGTTGAAGGTGTTTTGACGGAGTAACCTTAAGGTTATACTTTGACGCGCTTAAGTATAAATTCGACCATTGATTTGAGCTCTGGATCTTCACATTCCTCGTGTCCCATAAACCAGGCAAATAATTCAGGATCTTGACAAGTTAATAACCGTTCAAAAATATTTTTATTCTCGTCAGATAAGCCATCCCAGGCTTCATCAACAAATGGCATAAACAGTACATCTAATTCCAACATGCCTCGACGACACGCCCATTTTAATCTCGCTTTTTGTATTGCGTTTGTACTGGTCTCTACAGTCATTTTTATTTGAACCTATCAAAGTTATTATTCATTAGCTTTATCAAAGCAAGCTAGTTTAACAAATTCGTTATCTATCACGCTATCATTTGCCAGCGAAAATTAGCATAATCAGCACTTGTTTTCTATCAAGTTACCCTTATTTATATAACTACATCACCGCTTTTTGATATCAAGCTATGACCTTAACGATTGAAACCAGTAAACCAGCACTCAGTGAATTACCTGATAACTATGTTATTGCGCTGAATGAATGCAACGCGATTCGTTTATCAGGAGAAGATCAACGCAAATATCTGCAGGGACAAGTAACCTGCGATGTTAATGCGTTAGAGCCAAATAAATTACTACATGGCGCTCATTGTAATGCTAAAGGTAAAGTATTTTCGTGTTTTCGCCTGTTTGAACGAAATAACGAATTTTTGTTATTTCAGCCGAAATCGACGATAGAGCATTCATTGGCCGAACTTAAGAAATTTGGCGTATTTGCTAAAGTAGATATTACCACCACTGACGAGCTCGCGTTTTACGCCTTAGTTGGTGAGCAAGCTGCTACGATTTTAAAAGAGAAATTCCATCAAGTTCCCGATAATTTAAGCCCAGTAGTACAAGTCGATAACACTACGTTAGTTTACTTATCTGGTAATAGTAAACGTTATCTGATCATAGCTGCGAAAGATCAAGCACAAGGAATAATAGCGGCATTTAATTTACCCATTTTTACCAATGAAGTGTGGAAGCTCTTAGAAATATCGGAAGGTTTTCCATACCTTGCAAACAATAACGATGATGAATTTGTGCCTCAAATGCTAAACATGCAGGCAATAAACGGCATCAGTTTTACCAAAGGCTGCTATCTTGGCCAAGAAACCGTGGCTCGCATGCAATATTTAGGTAAAAACAAAAAAGCATTGTTTGCCCTTAGCGGCAGATTAACCTCGCAAGCCGGCGAAATTATCGTTGAAAAACAACTCGGCGAAAATTGGCGTAAAGCAGGTGACGTTACCGCCAGTTACGTTAGTGACACTAACGAATGTTATATTCAAGCCGTATTAGCCAATGACACAGATCAATCCATCAATTTGCGTATCAAGGAGCAACCAGGCGCTTCACTTGATATACTCGAATTACCTTATTCACGCACTCAAGAATCAACTTAACTAGGAAACCATATGAAAATTGCTGCCAATAAAGTCGTCAAACTACACTACGCCGTATCAGATAGCGAAGATACGCTAATCGATAGCTCTTACGATCATCAACCATTAGTGATCATTCATGGCACTGGCTATTTGATCCCAGGCTTAGAGAATGCGTTAACCGATCATGTCGTTGGCGATAAATTTGAAGTTGAAGTGGCAGCAGATGATGCTTATGGTCAACGTCACGACGGTTTTGTCCAAACTGTACCCAAAGCCATGTTTGCGGAAATCGACGATTTAGATGTTGGTACTCAGTTACGTGCAACGACAGATGATGGTGAACAAACGGTGATCGTAATTGATGTTCAAGATGATGAAATCACAGTAGATGGCAATCATCCATTAGCAGGTATCGATTTAAAATTTGATGTTGAAATCCTTGAAGTAAGAGATGCAACTGAAGAAGAATTGGCACATGGTCATGTGCATGGTGAAGGTGGTTGTGGCCACGAGCATTAAAGAACATCGCTAACGTTCAAAAATAGAAGAAAGGCGCAAATTGCGCCTTTCTTATTTCTGTTATTGACCCGTCCTAAATAAGATTGTTAACGGCAAAACTTAATAGCTTAACAGCCCAGCGCTTTAACATCGCATTTTAATACCACAATTTAATACAAAGCACTCACTTTCGCGCGTATCTCTTGAAAACGGATATTTTCACATGAAGCAAAACCCGCCAGAGCTTTAACTTTATTTCGATTAAAAATCGGTACCATTAATCCCGCCAAAAATCGACATATGG
>JBNKXM010000089.1:0-6801 GCA_050300315.1 Thalassotalea sp.
CTTGAACATCAGCTCGATAAACTGCATCAACAGGCCGAAGCTGCTCAACGTTTTAAAACGTTAAAAGGGCAAGAGCGTGAAACCAAAGCGCAACTTGCGGTGTTGCGTTGGCAAAAATTTGATCAACATTGCCAAAGCAAAACGCAACAAATCACTGCATTACAAACGGAAGTTGAACAGCAGATACTTGAGCAAAAAGCGCAAGACATTCGTTTGTTTTCTGCAAAACAAGAAGTTAGCCAAGCGAATGAAAGTATTCATCAATTACAAGGGCAGAAAATAGCACTAACCAATAACATTGCCCGTATCGAACAGCAAATTAAACACGTTAAGCAGCAACAAGCTAAGTTACAAAGTGATAAACAGCGCCATCAGCAGCAAATTCAACACGCACAACACGCGCTATTACATCAACAAACCGAGCTTAAAACGTTGTCTGAGCAATACCAACAGCAAAGCGGACAATTTAGCTCGCTTGAGCAGCAACTGACAGATGTTCAACAACATTACGCCGCAGAACAAAGTGAATTGCAGTTATTACAACAGCAGTGGCATCAATTAGAATCACAACGAGAACAACGCGTAGAACAGCAGTTAGACGACGCTAAGATACAAGCAAAAATTCAAGCTGAGCTCGAACAAAATCAAACACGATTAAATACGGTGCAACAAGAGTTAGCAGCGCTTAATGAGCAGCAAAAAGAATCACTGGCGAGTGCTGCATTAGTTGAGCAAATCAGTGAACTTGAACTGCAAATAGAAACCTTGAGCGTTAACCAAGAACAGTTGAGCGAGCAACAAGCAGAGGCTGAACAGAGCCTTACTGAACAGCAGCAAATAAAGAGTGAATTGCAAGGCGCTTTAAAAGCGACGCTTAAACAAATAGAATTTTTACAGCAAAAATTAACTATTAAAGCCGATTGGCAGCGGCGCCAGCAAAGCTGGTTACAGCAAATAAGCGGTCAACAAAGCAATAGTTTACAAGAAACAATAGAAGTTGAAACTGGCTGGGAATATGCAGCGCAAGTGGTGTTGTCCCATCAATTGCAGGCCAGTTGCGTTCAACAACTACCACTGACAGCATTGACAAAAGGTGAGCTACCACAGCCGTTACATTTGTTATTGAATGAGCGCACTAGTGTTGACGCTATAGCGGGTAGTCTTGCTGAAAAAATCTCCCACGCACCTGCATTAACTTCGGTGTTAAATCAGATCAAAACCGCCGAAAATATTGAGCAGGCACTGGCAATGGCTGAGAATTTATTGCCTGAGCAATCAGTGATTTGTCCGCAAGGATTATGGCTCGGTCATCAGTTTGTCAGTTATGGCATCGTTGATGGACAAAGTGATTATTTACGCGTTCAACAGGAATTATCGCAGCAAGTACTACAACAAGAACAAGTACAGCAAGAATTATCAGCTGTTTTAACGTTGTCCGAAGGTGTCAATCAAAGCTTGGTGACATTAAAAAATACTCAAACGGAAGTTAACCGGCAATTAGCAGATAAACATCGTATGTTAGATGAGATACGACAACAACATGCGTTAAATGAGCAGTCGCGGCGTTCAAGAAATGAAAAAACTCAGGCATTAAGTGAAGAGCAACAACTGCTTGAAGAAAAATTAAGCATTTAACAGCTGAGTTTAAGCAGCAGCAAACAACTAAACCTAGTAATGATTACCAAGATGTACAAGCAGCAAGCAGAGAGCAGGAAAAACCGACATTACAGCAGCTAATTGGCGAGTTGCAACAACGGGTATCAGAAAGACAAAATCAGCAGCAACAACTCAGTCAACAAAAGCATCAAGCGGAATTGGCGATTGAAAAAACCAAGCATCAACAACAGCAAATGCAACAGTCGATCAGTCGTTTACAAGACAACATTGAACAGTTTACTCAGCAACAAGCTAATAACAGCGCGCTGATCATGCAAAACAGCCAACCACTGATTGATGATGAACAACAATTACAGCAATGGCTAGAGCAAATGACTGTTTTGGATGCGCAGTTAAGCGCTCAGCAGAATGTGTTAATGCTTGCCCAACAAGATATTGAAAAAATTGAACAAAATCAGCGAACAATGGTCGAAGCGATAGCTGAACTGAAAGAGCAAATTAGCCAACTTCAGTTAGATAGTGAAAGTTATCGTTTAAAGGCGAGCGCAGCAAAAGAGCAGTTGCAAGAACTTGGACAAGATTTTACTGTCGTAGAAAAAAACATGCCGGAAAATGCACGTGAAGCGCAATGGCAAGCAAGGCTGATCAAACTAAGTAAAGATATTCAAACGCTTGGTGCGATTAATTTAGCAGCAATTGATGAGTTTGAAACGCAATTAACAAGAAAAAACTATCTTGATCAACAAGATCAGGATTTAAATCTTGCGATTACAACGTTAGAATCAGCGATAGAAAAAATAGATAAAGAAAGTCGGCAAAAATTTAAGTTAACCTTTGATAAAGTGAACCAGGATCTGCAATCCTTATTTCCTAAGGTGTTTGGCGGAGGTAGTGCTTATTTGAGCCTGACAGGTGAAGATTTGCTCGAAACCGGTATTACTATTATGGCGAGACCGCCAGGTAAAAAAAATAGTACGATTCACTTATTATCGGGTGGTGAAAAGGCATTAACCGCTTTATCATTAGTGTTTGCTATTTTTCGGTTAAATCCAGCACCGTTTTGTATGTTAGATGAAGTTGACGCACCACTTGATGATGCCAACGTCGAACGGTTTTGTAATTTGGTTGAAGAAATGTCGCAAACCGTACAATTTATTTATATTAGTCATAATAAAATAGCGATGGAAATGGCTAGTCATCTCACTGGTGTAACCATGTTTGAAGCGGGTGTTTCAAGAATGGTTTCGGTAGATATTGATGAAGCGATCGCCATGGCAGAAGTATCATAAAAATAGGCTAGGTAATGGAAGATAATTTTAGAAACGCGTTAATTATTATCAGTGCTATTGTAATAGCAGCCATCTTTGTGCATGGTTTTTGGACGATAAGAAAGAATAAGAACCCTTATAAATTAAAAGCAAAAAATGAAAAAATCGAACCACAATCACGCGGCTTCGACAGTTCGGGTTTTGACCAAGATGGGGTTGGTAAAATTCGTGTCGTTGGTCTTAATACCTTAAATGATAATGAAATTCCGCAAGAGCCGGCACCAGCGCCAAATTATGACGAAGAACCACTGCCAATAGATGTTGAAAAACCAACAGCTGAGCACCCAGCATTACAACCAACCTTGGGTGATTTATCTGACATTAGTGAACAACCGCCAGAATATATTACCCCACCGCCCGCACAAACCACTGAGCATGCACCAAGTGCTAAGGTTATCGAGGAAAAACCGACGACGGTTTATCAACAACCGGTAATAAAACCTAAACCTGAAGTTAAGAAAAGCGTTCGCAAAGCGGTTACTGAGAAGTTAAAACGTAATCAAATGGAGATTAATTTCGGCGAGGAAGTTGAGCAAGAAGATATTCCATCAATGTCTGCGGATGACTCGACTGATGTGAAAAAGCCGGAAATAGATCCTGAGGTGATCGTAGTGTCAGTGGTGATGACTGACGGTAATACCATTTCAGGTGCCGCGTTATTACCTACCTTACTGACACTGGGGTTGCGATTTGGTGATATGGATATTTTTCATCGTCATCAAGACAATGCTGGAAACGGTAAAGTAACGTTTAGCTTAGCGAATATGATGAATCCAGGGACTTTCGATTTAGACCAAATTGAAAGTTTTTCTACTCAAGGTGTCACCTTGTTTATGACCTTGCCAAATGCAGGTGACCCTTTTGAAGTGTTTGAGCAAATGATGAATGCGGCAAAACAATTATCGAAGGAATTTCATGGTCAGTTATTAGATGACAAACGTAGCGTGATGACCAAACAAACAGAACAACACTATATTGGCAAAATACGTGAGTTTGAGCGTAGAAATCGCATTGCCTCAGCCTAACAACTTTATTTAAGCCTCTGCACAGAGGCTTAATTTTTAGATTAAAGAAAATTATGACTCAATCTGATTTAACACACAAAACCCAACGCGTTACAGAACTTCATCAACAGATTAATTTATACAATCATCAGTATTATGTCTTGGACCAACCGACGGTGCCCGATGCTGAGTACGATCGATTAATGCGCGAATTAATTAGCATAGAACAACAATACCCTGAACTGAAAACGCCTGATTCACCGAGCCAACGTGTTGGCGGTCAAGCGTTAAAAGTGTTTAGTCAGGTTACTCATCAAGTGCCTATGCTGTCATTAGATAATGTTTTTTCTGAGCAGGAATGGCACGGTTTTGTTAAACGGGTGCAAGATAGGCTTAATAGCGCAGATAAAATTAAATTTTGCGCCGAACCAAAACTCGATGGCCTAGCCGTGAGTTTGCGTTATGAAAACGGTGTTTTTATTCAAGCGGCGACACGTGGCGATGGCACAACCGGTGAAAATATCACTGAGAATGTTAAAACGATAAAGTCGATACCACTGCGCTTACAAGGCGATAGATTTCCAGAAGTTTTGGAAGTGCGCGGTGAAGTGTTTATGCCTAAGGCAAGTTTTGAAAAGCTCAATACCGAGGCGATAAAAAAAGGCGAGAAAACCTTTGCTAACCCAAGAAATGCTGCGGCAGGTAGTTTACGTCAGCTCGATTCAAAAATTACCGCCAAGCGAAGTCTCGCATTTTATGCCTACGGCTTAGGCTTTGTTAGCGAGCAAATCAAATTGCGTGACGAGTCCGGACTCGTTGATGTTGAACAAAGCGATTGGCTAGCATCCTCTCATTATCAGCGCTTGTGCCAGCTAAAAGAACTTGGGCTGCCAATGTGTCCAGAAGTGAAATTATTAGCAAGTGCCAGTGATGTCGACGCGTTTTATCGAGATATATTAACGCGCCGAGAGCAGTTAAGTTATGAAATCGACGGCACGGTTTTTAAAGTGGATGATATTGCGCTGCAGCAGCAATTAGGTTTTGTTGCTCGTGCGCCGCGTTGGGCAACGGCTTATAAATTTCCCGCACAGGAAGAATTAACCGTGCTTGAAGATGTCGAGTTTCAAGTGGGACGCACTGGGGCAATAACACCTGTGGCAAGGCTTAAACCTGTGTTTGTTGGCGGAGTGACCGTTAGTAATGCAACCTTGCATAATCAAGATGAAATCAATCGTTTAGCGATAAAAATCAATGACACCGTTGTGATCAGACGAGCAGGTGATGTCATTCCGCAAATTGTCAGTGTTGTTTTGGAAAAGCGCCCTGATGATGCCAAAGAGATTGTTTTTCCAAGCACTTGTCCTATTTGTGACTCTAAGGTTGAACGACAAGAAGGTGAAGCGGTATTGCGTTGTACCGGTGGTTTATTTTGCGGCGCCCAGCGTAAAGAAGCGATTAAACATTTTGCCTCACGTAAGGCAATTGACATTGATGGTTTAGGGGATAAATTGGTTGAACAGTTAGTGGATGAAGGTTTGATCCAAACACCTGTCGATTTATTTAAGTTAACGGAATTAACCATTAGTACTATGGAGAGAATGGGCGCTAAGTCAGCACAAAACCTAGTTAATGCCATTGAAAAAGCTAAGCAAACCACATTAGCAAAATTTATTTATGCCATTGGCATCAGAGAAGTTGGTGAGACAACTGCGACTAATTTAGCACAACATTTTTTAACCTTTGATGCATTAAAAAATGCCGATAGTGATGCGCTTCAGCAAGTGCCAGATGTTGGCGCTGTGGTGGCGGCTAATATAGTGACATTTTTTCAACAGCCTCATAATCTTGAAGTGGTTGATGAACTGGTTAGTATCATGTCTTGGCCAGACATTGAGCAGCGTAGTGAAGATGAGCAACCGTTACTTAACCAAACCTTTGTGTTAACTGGCACCTTAAGTGAAATGGGACGCAATGAGGCGAAAGCTCATTTACAGTCTTTGGGCGCAAAAGTATCAGGCAGTGTCTCGGCAAAAACTGATTTTCTTGTTGCTGGTGAAAAAGCTGGTTCAAAACTGACTAAGGCACAAGAGTTAGGTGTTGCTGTGCTTAGTGAGCAAGAGATGTTAGCGTTATTACAACAACATGGCATCTCACTATGAGTGAATGGTTAATCGAATTTGGTCAGTGGTTTCGCCAATATCAGTACGGCTGTGCCATGGCAATTATTGCGACAATTTTAGTGATCTTTGGTAATGAAATTAATGCCGCGGTCAGGCAGCTAGTGCGCAAGCAACATTTTTTTGTCAGAACCTCAGTGTTTGTCTTGTTATGTACACTTGGCTATGGCGTTGCCACTGTTTGGCTGACGAGATTATTGTCTGAGCAACTAGCGAAAGTGCCTAATATTTATATTGTGCCTGTGGTATGCGTTATTTTTATTGCGTTGGGTGCATATGCTCAGCGGCAAAAACATATTTAATAATTGGTGTGAATAATTAGGTTAGCTTAAGCTAAATAATGATCAATGCGTAAATAAACAGACAGCTTGGCAGCGGCAGAATAAAGCCAAACAGAATGGTTTCACACCATTCAATACTGCGATAAAAGTTGAACCAAGACTTGTCTTGAATTTTTGATGATGCTAGTTCTTGAAAAAAGAAGATAAAAACCGAGACAATCCATTGCATACATCTGCAGCCACATATCAGGATACAATCTTTACGAAATTTGTTTGTGGAAAAGCTGAAATTCCTGAATCTGGGCCTGAACAAGCTGCTGCAGCTATATTTGATTTTGGGCCTGTGAGGATGGATTTTGATCTCCCAGTCATGGAAATTCAGCCTGCAGAGGAA
>JBNKXM010000090.1:0-6789 GCA_050300315.1 Thalassotalea sp.
AAATCGACAGGATTTTTAACCTCCGATGAAACCTACGAATTATTAGAGTGTTATGATTTTGTCTGTCGAGTACGCTGGGCATTACATTCCGTGGTCAAGCGCCCTCAAGAAGTTTTATTGTTTGACTATCAATCAGCGGTAGCAAAATTTATGCATTTTGGTGGTGATGAGAACACGCAACACGCCATTGAAAGCATGATGGGTTATCTGTTCAGAGCCATGACCCGCATCCGCGAATTAAACCAGATGCTCAATGATTCGTTCCAATTTGACATTTTAAAGCACCAGCCTGCTAAGCCAGATTGCATCATTGATGAATACTTTCTGGTGCGCAATAACTTACTTGAAGCAAGATATGAAGAAGTGTTTATCGACAAACGCCAAGTATTGCGCGTATTTTTATTGATCGCCGAGCATCAAGACATTAACGGTATCGCCCCTGAAACACTAAGATTACTCAGGCAAACACGCCGCCGCTTATTGGGAGAGCTCAACTGCTATCAAGGCTGTCGTGAAGAATTTATTGCGTTGTTAAAACACCCAAATGGTTTAAAAACCGCATTTAGCTTGATGCATAGATACGGCATTTTGGCATCCTACTTTTCTCATTGGAAACAGATAGAGTGCCAAATGCAATACGATATGCATAACGCTTACACCATAGATGAGCATACGTTTAAAGCCGTACAAGCAATTGACAGCTTCAGCCATGAGTTTAACAAAAAAAGTTTTATTTATAATGTTAATCAATACGTTAAAGATAAAAATGCGCTAATTTTAGCAACCCTTTGTCATCATATTTCAGGCAAACAAGTTACTGAAAACAATCAACTCAGCGCTATTATTGCCAAAGAATTTGCCGAACTTCACCAACTCAAAAGCTCAAGCATTAAACTGATTTATTGGTTGGTGGCTAATCAAGATCTATTGATCCGTACCATGCAAAGCCAAGACATTACCGATGTCGAAATGATCAAGCAACTGGCAAAACAAATAGGCTCGCTCGACAAACTTAACGCCCTGTATGTGTTTACCGTTGCCGATATGATAGCTACCAATGAGCAATACTGGAATGAGTGGCATGAATGTCAGTTAAAACAACTGTATTTATCAACGCGAGGCGCGCTAAGACAAGGTATAGAGAATATCTTCGAAGTACGTACGCTTATTCGCGAAAATAAAAATGATGCGCTTGCCAAGTTGACTGACATCGACATGAGTGAAGGTGCAATTACACCATTATGGTCAAGCCTGCCTAATCACTTTTTTAGTAGTAACAATGTTGATGAAATCGTCTGCATCACCAAACAAATACTCGCCAATAGTTCGAGCAAAGATGTTATTTTTATCACTAAAGACTTATCACCAAGTTCAACCTGTTTAATTGTTTATACCAAAGACAGGCCTAAGTTGTTTGTTGATATTTTTAATACCTTGGCAAGCGGTAAACTTAAAGTAAAAGACGCGCAGATCATGCAAACCAAAGACGGCATGGTATTAGAGGTGATCAAACTGCTCGATAATAATAATGAACCTATAGTTGAAGAATACCGCCTCGAGCAAATCGTTAAGCGTGTTGAAAAATCGATTAATCATCAAATTTCGCATCACAAACTAACCACACCAAGGTTTGTTAAAAACTTTGAAAACACCACAGTGGTTGAGTTTTTAAAATCGAGCAAAAAGAACAAATTACTATTAAAAGTCAACACATTAGATGATCCCTGTTACATGGAAGAGATCTGCTCAGTGTTTTCACAGCGAGAATTAACCATACATTCGGCGAAAATCAGTTCATTAGGTGAATCAACAGAAAACGTCTTTTTGATTTCCAAAAATGATGGTGAACAAATCACTACGGACGAACAAGCGCGGTTAACCGAATTATTAGTAAATCGTATCGCGTAAGTTAAGCCTATTTCACCTCAGGTTTGTCTAAGAAATAGAACCATGCTAAATAAAACAATAACTTAGGAACATTTTATATTTCTAGCTTGGTATTTTTGTCTGAATTCAAGGCATTTTGAAGTAGGAATAGCTGGCTATTTCACTTTAAAATAACGATGAAGTCAGTAAAAATAACCGCTAGCAACGCATTCCTTATGCGATGCTGAAGTTATTTATTTTCTTAAATGAGATTTAAATAGGCGTTACATTAAAGACAAACAACGAATTACCTTTACCTGTAGCAACAAATAAATGCTGGTTATCATCGGTAAGCGTTAATGACGATATCTTCTTCAACTCATATTCTTTAACGCTTAACAGCTTATGCTTAAAGCTAAGTTTGCCATCTAGTCCAACGCTAAAGATATACAAACCGAGACCAGACTCTCCCGCAGCATAAATCGTTGAACCGTTAGAAGATATTGCTAAACTGCTAGCACCTTCCAGACCAGAGCCACCAATATCTGCATTACCAATAGCTTGCAAAAATGCATAGTTGCCATTTTTGAGTTTATGAAAAACAACGACGGCATTACTGCCAGCACAAGCAACATATAAAAAATTGCCATCAGGAGAAACAACAATTTTTTGGGGATTTAGAAATTCTTTCACGCCAGCAACATTATTTTTTAGCACTTGCTTTACCAAAAACTCTCCCTTGTTATTTCTATCAAAGATAGTTAATTGATGACCGTCAAACCCCAGAACATAAAGTTCATCATTTTTTGGCGACAGTGCTAAGCTAATTGGCTTGCCCAAGTCTTTTTCAAATGGACTGGCCTCTCTAATTACTCGATTAAAAACAACTTTGTTATTTGGCGTTACATCTAAAACAGAAATCGCATTACTCATATAGCTTGCAGCAACGAGCTGCTTTTCATTGACGGTTTTGACGATATCCCAAGCACCAAGAAGACCAAGATTATCTAATTCTTCATAGGGAACATCGCTGTCAAATACCCTTTCATAACTCAGTCCATCACTGATAGTTTCACTATAGCGGTAATGATCATGATCTTTAGAAAATACGCTCAATGCTCCATCATAAAAACCAGTAACGACGACCTGATTGCCATTAGCTAAAGAAACAACACCTGAAGCTCCTTCAAGCCCATGAATATCGGCAGAAGAATTTTTAAATACTTGGCTAAAGGTTAAATTGAAATTGCTGTCTACGTTGAAAACGGCAAAAGCATTATCATCTCCACTAGAAACAAAAACCTTAGAATTATCTGACAGAATCTTTACGCTTCTAGGATTACCCAGACCATCAACGCCGTTAACATCATCCTTTAATATTTGGTGAATTTGAAGACTGTCGATACCACTCGCCATTGATACATTAATATGAACAGTTGTTAAAAAGATAAAAAATGAGAAGAGTTTTTTATGATTAAACATTAACTTAACACTCTGATATAAAGCTTCACTCGCATAAGCGATGAATAAGAACTAAACCAAGCTGTGACTATAAAAAAACAACATTAAAACAAAAGATGAGAAATGTATAACACTATATTTCAATGAAAGTTTTTCAAAGAAAACACATTCAAGAGCAATGTTTAAGCTAAATTATGGCTGATCTGGCTGCTGCTTTTTTATTTTCGTTTGCCAAAGCCTTAACGCAAGCTTTTGCATATCGATGTCTTTATCACCTTCATCAATGATCTCTTGGCCGATCAATGTTTCCAAAATATCTTCTAAGGTAATGATGCCACGTACTGTGCCGTATTCATCAACAACTAATGCAATATGGGTGTTATGATTAAGCATTTCCATCAATGCATGTGAAAGCGTCATAGTATCTAACAAGGTTGGCATTTCTCTGACATAGTTGCTCAACAAAATATCAAGGTTTCCTCTGGCATATGCCAGCAACAGATCCGCTCTGAGCACGAAGCCAACAATATTGTCTTGCTGATCTTGATAGACAGGAATACGACTAAAACGCACTTTCTTATGCTTATAAAAAAACGCATTAACGGTTAATGATTGCGACTCTTTAAAAACTACCGTTCGCGGTGTCATCACCTCACTGATCCTAAGCGTTCGCATCTGTAGAACATTTTCTAAAATCATGGCTTCTTCGGCAGTTATTTGCCCGCTTTGCACACTGAGTTTTGCCATTACCGTAAAGTCGTTTCGGTCAAAGTTGCTCGACTTGCCGTCTTTTACTATGCTTTGGGTCAGCAATTCTGACATTTTAATGATTGGATATAACAGCCAGACTAAAAGCCTGAGACTATAAGCCGTTGCAGGTGCTAAAGCCGACCAATAAGTCGCCCCTAAGGTTTTTGGAATAATTTCTGAAAAAATAAGTATTAGAAACGTTAACACGCCAGAAACAAGACCGAGTGAAGCATCACCAAACACAGCACTCGCCTGTGCGCCAACTCCCGCAGCACCAACGGTATGCGCCACTGTATTAAGGGTTAAAATAGCGGCAAGTGACTGATTAATATTTTCTTTTAAATAACGTAAGATAGTTCCCGATTTTCGCTCTCGGTTTTCAAGCTTAACTATGTATACCCAAGTCACACTTAACAACACCGCTTCTGCTATTGAGCACAAAAACGAAAATATCAAGGCAATAAACAAATAGATAGTTAATAGCAGCATACTTACCTTATTATTAAGTCACGACCTAGTGCCTGTTACAGTTAGCACAGATAGTACAAATTAATTGTTTTTCTTAGCTAAAACAGACTGCAAACTTCGCGTTAGTTTATCTATATCAAGCGGCTTAGATAAATGCAGTGTAAAACCAATCTTAGTTGCTCTTTCTTTACTTTTTACGTCAACATCTGCAGTAAGCGCAAAAATAGGTAAATCTTTATATGCTGGCATTGCTCGAATTTTTTCTGTTGCCTGATAACCATCAAGTACTGGCATTTGACAGTCCATTAATACCACATCAAATGGCATTTGCTGGATTTGCTCAACGGCCTGTAGACCATCATCAACAATAACCGCTTCAATCCCTAACTTAGTTAAGATAGTACTAATTAATTTTTGATTAATGCGATTATCTTCCGCTATCAAAATCGTTTTATCACTCAGATCTTGCTGTAGCTGTTGATCATTTACTGGCTCAGTGATCTGTTCAAGCTTGCTTGGAGCCAAAGGTAATTGCACGGTAAAGGTTGTTCCGTGACCTTCTTCACTCGAAACGTCTATTTTTCCAGACATCAGTTCCACTAAAGAATGGGTTATCGACATACCGATTCCGGTACCGCCGAACTGCCTAGTGACTGAACTATCAGCTTGTTCAAAACGGACAAACAGTCGTTCAATCGCCGCTTGGTTCATACCTATGCCAGTATCGGTGACAATAAAAACCAGTTGTTTGATTTTCTCAAGATATGAAACCGATAAAACCACGGCCCCGGCACTGGTAAATTTTACCGCATTTGAGGTGATATTTAACAAGATTTGGCGGATCCTAGTAGGATCACCAACCCAGATATCATGATTTACATTTTTGATCGACTGAAAAGCGATCGATTTCTTCGCCGCCGCACTACTAACCTCGGCTTCAATATTTGCCAGTAATTCCGATAAACTAAAATCAACCGCTTCAATGCTCAATTTCCCTGCCTCGATTTTCGAAATGTCGAGAATATCGTTAATCACTGTCATTAAACTTTTAGTGGAATAGATAGCATTATCAATGTATTCCATTGCGGCAGGAGAAAGTTGCTCTTTTGCTAATAATTGCAGATTACCGTACACACCATTCATCGGCGTTCTGATCTCATGGCTAGTGTTTGCCAGAAATGCACTTTTTGCTTGGTTCGCTTGATCGGCTTGTTCTTTCGCTTTTTTTAACACGCGCTCATATTCCTTACGCGAAGAAATCTCACGGATCACTCCTACTATATTAACTTCATTATCAAGCTCAACTTCGCTACACACTAATTCTATTGGAAAACACTGTTCGGTTTTAGTGAGCGCCGTCATTTCGACCGCAGTGCCAAATAATGCAGGGTCAAACAATGTCGAATTTCCAGCTGGTTGAGCAAGTAGTAAAAAGACGTTCTTACCGACCATTTCTTCACTACGGTAACCAAACATACGTTCAGCCGAAACAGAAAAAAACTTAATGATACCTTGTTGATCACAAACAAATATTGCGTCAGTTAAACATTGGAACACCGCATTTTGCTGCTTTTGACTAATAACTAGCTGCTGAGAGGTTTCAGATAATTGCGCGGCCTTTTTTTCTACTTCCTGATTTAACGCATCTCTTGCTCGGCGTATTTGGGTATTAATGATCCGCTCATTTGCTAATGCAAACCATAACGCAACACCATAGGCAAAAAAGCGCAATAAATGCCAGCCCCACCACGACACATCCCAAAGCGCTGATTGCTGGAACATAATCGCCGCCGCGCCAAACATAGTGCAGTGCAAGACAAACAATAAATCATCGGTTTTTTGGGTCTTTAAATACGTCACAAAGAGCTTAACCGCCGATGCTAACAACATAGCGCCACCAGCGACATTAAGAAACATAGCCGTTTCGCTAAATCCACTCTCGTTGACCATCACAGGGAGCTGTTTAGCGAAAGTATCAGATAGTAGGGCAAATATAATGGAGCTAATAACGACGACATATAACCACGAAGTCTTTAAGCGTCGATGTATTTTCTCTGGCAGGTACAGGCATAAAAACATCAACCCACCAATAAAGGTTGCACAGGAATGAAGCCAAACAAACAATTCGTTTTCAATAGAGTTATTCAATTTTATAGGTAGTTCTTGTATATAGTTCTTCTTCTGCCTTGGACCTGCCTTGGCCCTAAGTGATGGGTTTGCCCATTTGTATTTGAACCTCTTGGA
>JBNKXM010000091.1:0-6770 GCA_050300315.1 Thalassotalea sp.
AAAACAGAAACCAAAAACCCCTAACTGTTTACCTATAACTAAACCAATAAATATGCCGAACGGCACAGGAGCCATTATTTGCTCAAATCCTACTCCTTCAAAACTTATCCCAGCATTAGCAAAAGCAAACACTGGTAAAATGATATAAGCAACCAATGAATGTAAGTTGTGTTCAAGCTCTTTTAACGGTGAAGGTTCATCTTCTTTACCTTTTATCGGTATAAAGAACGCTAATACCACACCAGCGAGCGTGGCATGAACGCCAGACTTTAATACTGCAACCCACAGCACAATACCGATAAAAATATAAGGTGCTGTACTGGTGACTCCTTTACGATTTAAAGTAAACAGCAATATTAACAACACTAACGCAACGATTAACGACAGTAAGGATAATTGCTCTGTATAAAATAACGCTATGATAATAATCGCCCCTAAATCGTCAAAAATAGCGAGCGATGTTAAAAACACTTTTAATTGCAAAGGTACTTTCGAGCCAAGTAACGTCAGTATACCCAGTGCAAACGCAATATCTGTTGCCGTTGGGATCGCCCAGCCGTCAAGCGCTTCGGCTTGATCATAATTAAACACTAAATAACATAAAGCAGGGATCAACATGCCGCCGAGTGCACCAATTGCTGGTAACGTAATTTGTCCTGGTTTAGATAAATCACCTTCAAGAAACTCTCGCTTAAGCTCAAGACCGACGAGAAAAAAGAACAACGCCATTAAGCCATCATTTATCCACAGTAATAACGGCTTTGCTATTTCAAAACTCCCCACGGCAATTTTGACCGGAATATTGAGTAATAAATCGTAATAGCTTGATAATGGAGAATTGGCGATAAGCATCGCAGCAACTGCCGCAAACATTAAGATAATGCCACTGGCAGACTCTAACTTTAAAAAATCTTGTATTGTTTTAATTGGCATAAGCATCATATGTAACTAATTTTAAGACATAATATGTCAAGCGATAAAAAATAACAAATCGTAATGATTAAGTAAATGACAAGATTTTCAGCACCTACGTGCTTAATTCGGAAAATCGCCATTTATTCGAAAAATATTTCATTTTTTGCGCTAGCGCTCTGGTTTTTCAGACAAAAATAAGTGTAGTATGCAAATAAATATATTTGATCTAAAAATGAAGAAAAATTTCACTATGAAAAAGCTAGATGATATCGATTTACGTATTCTCACCATTCTCTACAAAAACGCAGACATCACGAATAAAGAACTAGCCGCTCAAATTGGTATCGCACCTTCAGCCTGTTTAGAGCGTGTCAAACGCATGAAATCAAACGGTATTATCAAAGGCGCATTCGTTGAAATTAACTTTAAAAGTATTGGTGGAAATATCGAAGCTATTGCCGCCATTCGTTTACAACCTTATTCAGAAGAAATCGTCAATCAACTCAGAGATGATTTGCTTAAGTTGCCAGAAATTGTCAGCCTTTATCATATGGGTGGAAGTTATGATTACTTTATTCATATGTCGGTGAGAGATAGTGAACACTTACGTCAATTCGTGTTTAACGCCATCACTTCTCGCGATGAAGTGACCACAGTAGAAACCTCACTCATTTTTGAACACAGCCGTAGTGGTGTTTTACCTAACTTTGATGATGAATAATGTCAGCATGGTATTAGTCATCAAATAACGCAAAATCTTGCGTTTCATAGTACAAGGGTTTCATCGTACCGCAGTTTAAAAATTTGTATTGCAACTCGGTGCTTTTAGGCACTGCTGACGATGTTTTAAACTGCGTTAAACAACCAGCTTCTAAATCGATATGAATAAGATGATCATAGCTTGGCGCTTGTTGGATGCGATGAACATAAATTCGGTTGTTCCCCTTAAGTTCTATCATGTCATATTCTTGTTGATTGGATGACGGCTTTGGCTCAGTCAATTCCCGCACGTAGAGCTGTTTTGCAAAATTGAGCGGCATATTTTCATAAACCAAGATACCATCTCGCTCAAAATGCCCTGAGTAAACGTCAGCAATTATCGTCATTTGCTCCCCGCGCATTAAACGCTGGAGATTAAACGGTTTTGGTTTAATGGTCACTAGCTCTGCATCGCGCACTAATTGAAGCAATGGCAATGCTTTGGTATCAATTTTATAGATAAGCTGCACATTATGTGGGGCATGATACAAAGGTAAATGCGAAGCATAGATTGAAGAACTATGACTTACTAACACCATACCATGCTCACCAAGATAAGCAGGATCAAGTGGTGGTAAGTCTTCGGCAGATGAAAAAACGCTAACCAAGGAGCAAATAAATACAAATATAGTGATAGAAGTAAATTTCATAGAATTAATAATGGCCAATAATGCACGAGAGAATGAATTGATTATAGAACACTTTATCAAGACAAAAAAAACCATACAAAATATGTATGGCTTTTATTGAATTGATCAGGCTTAACTAACTTTTTAAATCATCAAAAAACTGTTTAACGCTGTCAAAGAAGCCAGTTTCTTTCGGACGATGTTTAGTATGATTTTTACCCATTTTTTCTTCTAACTGACGCAACAAGTCAGCTTGATCGCCAGATAAGTTAACAGGTGTTTCAATTACCGCTTTACACATTAAGTCGCCAGTTGTATGACTACGCACCGACTTAACCCCTTTACCACGTAAACGGAACATTTTTCCGGTTTGCGTTTCTTTAGGCACTTTAAGCTTCACTTTACCTTCAAGTGTCGGTACTTCTATCTCACCACCAAGGGCTGCCGTGGTAAAACTGATCGGTACTTCACAATACAAATGGTTTTCATCACGAACAAAAATCGGATGATCTTTAACATGCACTTGCACGTATAAATCACCTGCTGGTGCGCCATGCTCACCCGCTTCACCTTCTCCAGTAAGACGAATACGATCACCGGTATCAACACCCGCTGGAATTTTTGCATTAAGAGTTTTTGTTTTTTCTACACGTCCTTGACCACGACATGACGGACAAGGATCAGTGATCACTTTACCTTTACCCGAACAGCTAGGACAGGTTTGCTGAACAGCAAATAAACCTTGACGCATTTGCACTTGACCGTGACCGTGACAAGTCGAACAGGTTTTTGCGCTGGTACCTTTCTTAGCACCAGAACCGTTACAAGGCTCACAGCTGACATAAGTTGGTACTTTAATTTCAACCGACTTACCTCTGACTGCTTCTTCTAACGTCATTTCTAAGTTGTAACGTAAATCGCTACCACGACGTTGGCGAGATTGACCGCCACGACGGCCACCACCAAAGATGTCACCGAAAATATCACCAAAAGCATCACCAAAATCAGCGCCGCCACCAAAGCCACCGCCGCCCATGCCGCCTTGTTCAAATGCAGCATGACCGTATTGATCATAAGCCGCACGCTTTTGATCATTATTTAGCACTTCATACGCTTCTTTAATTTCTTTAAAGGTTTCTTCTTTTTCCTTATCGCCTTGCGTACGATCAGGATGATATTTCATTGCTAAACGTTTATAAGCTTTTTTGATTTCGCGCTCACCTGCGTCTCTTGAGAGACCAAGCACTTCATAATAATCACGTTTGGACATAGTTTCTTTACTTCACATCAATGGATACCAATTTGCTTAACCTCTTAGAGTGACACCAAACGGTTATGCAGATAAATACCCTACTTGTTAAATATCTATACAGACAAAAAGCGCCGTAACCGACGCTTTATTTATCTTACCTAATTAGACGAATTGATAGCTTGTGCTGTGTTTGTTCGTTGTTGCTGCTAATCAATTGATTGTTTAACAGCAACAAGGTCAGCTCAGCAGCTAATTATTTGTCGTCTTTAACCTCTTCAAGTTCTGCGTCAACTACATCATCATTTGAAGAAGAGCCAGCGTCACTTGCACCTTCAGGTGCTGCTCCACCTTGTGCTTGCGCTTTTGCTTGAGCAATTTCCATTAATTTTGCAGACGCTTCCATTAATGCTTGTTGCTTGCTATCAATGGCTGCTTTATCGTCACCTTTGATTGCTGTTTCAAGCTCGCTGATCGCCGCTTCAATTTTTTCTTTATCTTCGCTTGGTAAATCATCACCTGCTTCAGTAATTTGAGTCTTAGTCGCGTGTATCATGCCATCAGCTTGGTTACGTGCAGTCACTAATTCTTCAAACTTAGCATCGGCATCTGCATTGGCTTCAGCATCGCGTACCATTTGTTCTACTTCTTCATCCGATAAACCTGAAGACGCTTTAATGGTAATTTTTTGCTCTTTACCTGTGTTCTTATCTTTCGCAGATACATGCAAGATACCGTCAGCATCAATATCGAATGTCACTTCAATTTGCGGCATGCCACGTGGAGCTGCATCGATACCTTCAAGATTAAACTGACCTAATGATTTGTTCGCACTGGCTTGCTTACGCTCACCTTGTAATACGTGAACCGTAACCGCCGCTTGATTATCTTCAGCAGTTGAGAAGGTTTGCGACTGTTTTGTTGGGATAGTTGTGTTTTTATCGATAACTTTCGTCATCACACCGCCCATAGTCTCAATACCTAATGACAATGGAGTAACGTCTAACAACAATACGTCAGTTACATCACCAGAAAGTACACCTGCTTGTACCGCAGCACCAGATGCTACCGCTTCATCAGGGTTAACATCTTTACGTGGTTCTTTACCGAAGAATTCAGTTACCGCTTTTTGTACCATTGGCATACGTGTTTGACCACCAACCAAGATAACGTCATTAACATCACTTACTGATAAGTCAGCATCTTTAAGCGCCATTTTTAATGGTTCTAATGTTGCTTTAACCATGTCTTCAACTAATGATTCTAACTTAGCACGCGTTACTTTGATGTTCATGTGCTTAGGACCAGAAGCATCAGCAGTAATGTAAGGTAAGTTAACATCAGTTTGTTGTGCTGAAGAAAGCTCACATTTTGCTTTTTCTGCTGCTTCTTTTAAGCGTTGCATCGCTAATGGATCAGTTGTTAAATCCATGCCTGAATCTTTCTTAAATTCAGCCACCAAATAGTTGATCAAACGGTTATCAAAATCTTCACCACCTAAGTGAGTGTCACCGTTAGTCGCTAATACTTCAAAAGTGTGCTCGCCTTCAACTTCATCAATTTCGATAATTGAAATATCAAAAGTACCACCACCTAAATCGTATACTGCAACAACTTTGTCGCCTTTTTGCTTATCCATACCGTAAGCAAGTGCAGCTGCCGTTGGTTCGTTGATAATACGTTTTACATCAAGACCAGCAATTCGACCTGCATCTTTAGTTGCTTGACGTTGTGAATCGTTAAAATAAGCTGGAACAGTGATTACTGCTTCGGTGACAGTTTCACCTAAGTAGTCTTCCGCTGTTTTCTTCATTTTCTTCAACACTTCAGCAGATACTTGTGGTGGCGCAACATTTTTGTCACGTGCCGTTACCCAAGCGTCACCATTATCGGCTTTAACGATACCGAATGGCATAATTTTAAGATCACGTTGTACTTCTTCGTCTTCAAAACGACGACCAATTAAACGCTTGATCGCAAACAAAGTGTTTTTCGGGTTAGTAACTGATTGACGTTTAGCTGGCTGACCAACTAATGTTTCACCTTCTTCAGTGTATGCGATGATTGAAGGGGTGGTACGATCACCCTCAGCGTTTTCGATAACACGTACTTTATCGCCGTCAAGAACAGCTACACATGAGTTAGTTGTCCCTAGGTCAATACCAATAATTTTGCCCATCTTGAGGATCTCCGAATACTAAATAATAATAAAATCTGTTGTTGAAGATTAAATTGGGGGCAGTAAAACTGTTTTCAACTGTTAACCACGAAAAAATTGAAAATATTCGCACTTTTTCTCGTGAAAGTGACGTTCCTTTGCATTATTAAACGATTTATTAAACCGCCCTTTGCATAAACTTCACTTTGATAAAGACGAAAAAGCCAGACACTAAGTCTGGCTTCGTTTGTATTCGATAAGCTTAAGCGTTGGTATCAACACTCGCCGCTTTAGACACCATTACCATGGCAGGACGGATCAAACGACCATTTAATTCATAGCCTTTTTGCATAACCGCAATCACAGTGTTTGCCGCAACACCTTCAACTTCTTGCATCGACATCGCTTGATGAAGTTCTGGATTAAATGGTTGGTCTTGTGGATCAATAGCCGTAACACCAAACTTATCTAAACCAGATAATAAACCTTGTAACGTCAGGTTTATTCCTTCAAACGTTGCTTTTTGTTCTTCAGCTTCCGCGTCAATAGTTGCTAAGCC
Source organism: Thalassotalea sp. (assembly GCA_050300315.1). Classification (GTDB taxonomy): domain Bacteria; phylum Pseudomonadota; class Gammaproteobacteria; order Enterobacterales; family Alteromonadaceae; genus JBNKXM01. The sequence goes on from JBNKXM010000091.1 coordinate 6,270, forward strand.
GCGCTCTAAGTTATCAACTACAGTTAACATTTCAGCGGCAAACTTTTCCAAAGCAAACTTACGTGCTTTCTCGACATCTTGTGCCGCGCGACGACGAATATTATCAACTTCAGCTTTCGCTCTAATAACAGAGTCTTTTTGATCAGCAACCGTAGCATGTGCCGCAGCTAACGCCAATTCTAGCTCATTAATTTTCTCTTGCTCTGCACTAATATTTTCAGCGGCAGCGCCAAGTTGCTGTTCCACTTGCTCTTCTGCTTCACCGATTATTTCAGCTGCTAATTCATCTGCTGCAATTTCTTCAGCACTCTTTTGATTTGTTGACTCTTTAGCCATGAAAAACTCCAAGATAAATCGTTTAGTTACGACCAATAAAAAAATAATGATGCTAATTATGGGGGCTGGATAAAATGATTCAAGAACAAATGTTGATCATTTATCAATAAAGTGAACTTTACAACCAGCAGAAATACAGCGAAACTACTGATATCAATAAAAAAA
>JBNKXM010000092.1:0-6734 GCA_050300315.1 Thalassotalea sp.
TATCAAATTCAACGATACTTTGAGTAAACTGCAGCGTTCTTATCTGCTGTTGTTTGTCAGAAATAATGTTAATCAGCAAACCGATGGCAATCACTAACGGCAACCCTGAGGCAATTAATAGCTTACTTTTTATACTTGAACTATCGAGTTGAGTAACTGATAAATCTTTTTTAACAATAAAAAAAACCAAAGGGGAAATTGACAAGCTTAACAGCACTGCATCCAGCAGCCCTTCCGGCCAATTAGGTAATAAAATTTGCAGCCAAGGCAACAACTGCATGATGATAAATTCTATTAAGCCAATACCTAAGCTTAAGATTAAAAGCGGCAGCGCAACGATAGATAATGTATTGTTTTTTGAAGCTTTTAAAAATTTCAATCGTGATCAGGCTATACAAGGTTAATGTTTCTATAGTATAGATAAATTAACCTTGTTGACCTAATTTCATCTTATAAAGCAGTTAGATTTACTGAAAATTGGCATCACTTTGTCAATAAAGTGCATAGTTTGCTCAGTTACAGTTGCATCTCTTTTACCTGTTCACTAACAACAATGTCGCCGTCCGTTAGCGCAACGATTTGTTCTATGGTTACCCCAGGCGCATATTCTAATAAATGAAACTTTCCGTCTTTGATTTCTAAATACGCGAGGTCTGTTAACACCTTTTTAATACAGTTTTTTCCAGTTAACGGCAAACTACATGCTTTTAACAATTTTGAATCACCATGTTTTGACGCGTGCGTCATGGTAACAATAATATTATCAGCGCCCGCCACTAAATCCATAGCGCCGCCCATACCTTTGATCAACTTACCAGGGATCATATAAGAGGCGATGTTACCATGAACGTCAACTTCAAATGCCCCTAAAACGGTAAGATCGACATGACCACCACGGATCATTGCAAATGATTCAGCTGAATCAAAGATCGATGCGCCTTTTGCCATAGTAACCGTTTGTTTGCCTGCATTGATCAGATCTGCATCTAATTCGTCTTCTGTGGGAAACTGTCCCATACCTAACAGACCATTCTCAGATTGTAACATCACTTCCATGCCTTCTGGCACATAGTTGGCTACTAAGGTCGGAATACCTATACCTAGATTAACGTAATAACCATCTTGCAATTCTTGCGCAACACGTTGTGCGAGTTGTTCTCTTGTTAATGCCATGTTGTTACTCCTTACTTAGCACGCACGGTACGTTGTTCAATACGTTTTTCGAAAGTGCCTTGAATAAGGCGATTCACGTAAATGCCAGGGGTATGAATTTGATCTGGGTCTAATTCGCCAGGTTCAACAATTTCTTCAACTTCTGCGACGGTTATCTTGCCAGCAGTTGCCGCCATAGGATTAAAATTACGCGCCGTTTTGCGGTAAACAAGGTTGCCATATCTATCGGCTTTCCATGCTTTGACTATGGCAAAATCGCCAGTAATCGCTGGCTCTAAAATATAATGTCGGCCGTCAAATTCTCGCTCTTCTTTGCCTTCAGCAACTGGGGTACCGTATCCTGTCGCGGTATAAAAGGCTGGAATTCCTGCACCGCCGGCACGCATTTTTTCAGCTAATGTGCCTTGTGGCGTCAATTCTACCTCAAGTTCACCATTCATCATCTGGCGTTCAAACTCAGCATTTTCCCCGACATACGATGCGATAATTTTTTTGATTTGACGGTTAGGCAGTAACACACCTAAACCAAAATCATCGACACCACAGTTATTTGAAACTAGGGTTAAGCCTTTGGTACCTTTACGCTTTATTTCGGCAATTAAGTTTTCTGGAATGCCACATAAGCCAAAGCCACCCGCTATGATGGTCATATTATCTTCAAGACCTGCCATGGCTTCTTCGTAGCTTGACACTACTTTGTCAAATCCGGCCATTATTTACTCCTTGGTAAATGGTTTTATCTATCTTGTTGTTGCGCACGATACGCATTCGAAACCTTTGAAATAGGCGCTTTGCCTAAAATGTCACTGATAAACCAACCGGCTGTCAATAACGCGTTAAAATCTATTCCGGTGGTTATGCCTAAGCCATTTAATAAATAAACAACATCTTCTGTCGCAACATTACCGGAAGCGCCCTTAGCATAAGGGCATCCGCCTAATCCCGCAATGGCACTATCAACAACGGCAATACCGTTTTGTAAAGCGGTGTAAATGTTGGTTAACGCTTGGCCGTAGGTATCATGAAAGTGTACCGCTAGGTGCTCCTTAGGCACACGGGCAGTTACTGCCTGTAACATCTTTTGTACGCTTGCCGCTGTGCCAACACCAATAGTGTCACCAAGCGATATTTCATAGCAGCCCATCTTGAATAATTTTTCTGCAACATCAGCAACTTGAGTTGGCGAAATCTCTCCATCGTATGGACAACCGACCACACATGATACATAGCCTCGCACTTTGATATTAGCTTGCTTTGCCGCGTCTATAATAGGGGCAAAACGTTGGATACTTTCGTCAATTGAACAGTTAATATTTTTTTGACTAAAGGCCTCGGAAGCCGCTGCAAATATTGCTACTTCATCAGCATTTACCGCTATGGCCGCTTCGTAGCCTTTCATATTAGGGGTTAATGCTGCATAAGTTACTGATGGACGTTTGTTGATGCCGATAAATACATCACTCGATGTTGCCATCTGTGGAACCCATTTAGGCGAAACAAAACTGCCACTTTCGATATACGACAGACCTGCATCGGTTAACTTATTGATTAACGTAATCTTGTCTTGGGCACTGATCAATTGCTTTTCATTTTGCAGACCATCTCTTGGGCCAACTTCGACGATTTTTACGTGTGAAGGAAATGTTGACATGCTTGCCTCTATTCTTGCTCGCCGTTGAATGCTAAAAGTTCACTACCGCCATCAACCATTTCACCTTCCTGATAAAAGAGTGATTCAATCACACCGTCACTCGGTGCTTTAATGGTATGTTCCATCTTCATGGCTTCCATTATGATAAGCGGTTGATCTTTAACAACCTTATCACCTGCATTAACTAGAACGCTGACTATGGTGCCGTTCATTGGTGCGGTTAAACCACCGTGACTATCATGGTTGTCATGCGTGCCACAATCGGGTTGAATATAGGTAAAGTTAAACACACCGTTTTGGCGGAATAAGCTGATATTATTTTCATCACGCACTATGGTTGCCTGACTACGATGGCCGTCAATACTAACGTGTAGCTTGTTATTTTCAATGCGTCCCTGACAATCTAAGGTGCGATCGGCAAATAATTCATGGTTAACTGAAATTAAATAATAGCTGCCATTACCTTTACGTTTTTGCTCTATGGTGACTGGGTATTCAATCTCATTGTGCGATAAAGTTAATCGATGAATATGCGCTTCATTTAATCGCCATGCATTAGTGCTATTCCATGGAGAATGGGGATCTGATGTTTCGGCGGCTGCCATTTTCGCTTTTTCGGTTAATGACAGTACTAAGTAAAGTGCCGCCATCGGCAGTTCGTCAGCGAGACTTTGTTCACTGCTATGAAAAATATCATGATGATTTTTTTCAATAAAACCAGTATCAATTTCTTTATTAATAAACGCAGGGCAGGTTGCCAAGTTATATAGAAAATCGATATTGGTAGTAACACCGTTGATTTGATATTCGGTGAGCGCTTTGCTTAAGCGTTGTAATGCTTTTTCGCGGTTTTCATCCCAAACAATCAATTTGGCAATCATAGGATCATAAAATACGCTGACTTCGTCACCTTGTCTGACCCCTGTATCAACGCGCACATGGGCACTTTCTTCAGGTGGTTTAAGGAACGATAAGGTACCTGTTGCTGGTAAAAAGTCATTGTTGGCATCTTCTGCATAAATACGTGCTTCAAATGCGTGACCGTTAATTTTAAGCTCTGCTTGGGTTTTTGGTAAGGTTTCGCCAGCGGCAACTCTTAGTTGCCATTCTACTAAGTCTTGACCTGAGATCAGCTCAGTAACTGGGTGCTCAACCTGCAGACGGGTGTTCATTTCCATAAAGTAGAATGAACCATCGACATCTAGCAGAAACTCTACCGTACCAGCACCCTGATAACCAATAGCTTGTGCTGATTTTATTGCAGACTCACCCATTTGAGCTCTAAGCTGTTCGCTCATATTAAATGCAGGTGCTTCTTCGATCACTTTTTGATGGCGACGCTGTACTGAACAGTCTCGTTCAAATAAATAAACGGCGTTACCGTGATTATCACAGAACACTTGAATTTCTACATGGCGTGGTTGCGTCAGGTATTTCTCTACCAGCATAGTATCATCACCAAATGACGATTTAGCTTCACGTTTAGCAGCGGCGAAGCCTTCGCTAAATTCCGCTTTACTCCAGATCTGACGCATACCTTTACCGCCACCGCCGGCAGTGGCTTTTAGTAATACAGGGTAGCCCATAGCATTGGCAGCTTGTTTTATCACTGCTTCAGATTGATCAGCACCATGATAGCCAGGCACTAACGGCACTTGTGCTTTTTCCATGATTGATTTAGCTGCTGATTTTGAGCCCATTGCTTCAATCGCACCAACCGGTGGGCCGATAAAAGTGATATTTTCTTGCTGACACATGCGGCAAAAATCGGCATTTTCTGAGAGAAAACCATAACCTGGATGAATGGCTTGTGCGCCTGTTTTCTTGGCAGCAGCGATGACTTTTTCTGATAACAGATAGCTTTCACGAGATGGTGATGGTCCGAGATAAATCGCTTCATCGGCCATGCTGACATGCAATGAGTTTTCATCGGCATCTGAGTAAACGGCAACGGTTAATATACCCATTTTTCGAGCGGTTTTTATGACGCGACAGGCAATTTCACCTCGGTTGGCGATCAAAATTTTACTAAACATTTTATGTGTTTGGGTCATGATGATGGTGATCCTTTATTTATGGCTCTTGTTGCCATTTAGGCGCGCGTTTGTCAAAAAATGCCGATAAGCCTTCTTGGCCTTCTTCTGATACTCTGATCGAGGCAATTCGTTCACTGGTGATGCTGACTAATTCGTCATCAATATCTTGGTAGGCAACATCCAAAGCGAGTCTTTTCGCTTGTTTTATAGCCTCAGGGCCGTTAGCAAGCAGGGTTCTTACCATACAGTCAACGCTATCGTCTAATTGATCTAATTCGACCACTTCATCAACTAAACCTAAGCTTTGTGCTTTGTCGGCAAAAAAACGTTCTGCGGTGAGAAAATAGCGACGACACGCTTTTTGACCAATAGCATTCACAACATAAGGGCTAATAGTTGCGGGGATGAGCCCAAGTTTTACTTCGCTTAGACAAAAACTGGCTTTGGTACTTGCGATCACTATGTCACAGCAACTGGCTAAACCAACCGCGCCGCCAAACGCTGCACCTTGTACTTTAGCAATAGTAGGTTGAGGCATAAAATTAAGCGTTTTTAGCATATAGGCTAGAGCATTGGCATCGGCAAGATTTTCTTCGAAACTATAACTTGCCATGCGTTTCATCCAACCAAGATCAGCACCTGCAGAGAAACTTTTGCCGGTTGATGCCAAGATCATCACTTTTACGTCAGGTCGATCAGCCAAGTGCATAAAAATCTTGGTTAACTCAGCGATGATCTGATCATCAAATGCATTATGTTTGTCGGGATTATTTAACGTGACTGTTGCAACGCCATAGCGGTCAACATCACATAAAACTTTTGCCATTGCAGTAATTCCTGTCATCATCATTATTACATTCTAAATAGGCCAAATTTGGTATCTTCGATCGGTTTATTTAGCGAAGCTGAAATAGCTAGCCCTAAAACATCTCGCGTATCCGCAGGATCTATTACTCCATCGTCCCATAAGCGAGCCGATGCATAATAAGGGTGCCCTTGATGTTCGTATGTGTCGATGATCGGTTGTTTAAACTCAGCCTCTTCTTGCGCGCTCCAGTTTTCACCCTGTTTGGCTTTTTGATCGCGTTTAACCTGAGCTAACACGCCCGCCGCTTGTTCGCCACCCATTACTGAGATCCGAGCATTAGGCCACATAAACAGGAAGCGTGGATCATAGGCGCGTCCACACATACCATAGTTACCTGCACCGAAACTGCCACCGATAAGTACAGTAAATTTTGGCACCTGAGCGGTTGCCACGGCAGTTACCATCTTAGCGCCATGTTTAGCGATACCGCCAGCTTCATACTGCTGGCCAACCATAAAGCCAGTGATGTTCTGTAAAAATACTAATGGAATTTTACGCTGCGCACACAGTTCAATAAAATGTGCGCCTTTTAATGCTGATTCACCAAATAAAATGCCATTGTTGGCAACAATACCAACAGGGTAGCCGTAAATACGAGCGAATCCGCACACTAATGTGGTGCCGTATAATGCTTTGAATTCATCAAAGTCACTACCATCGACGATTCGCGCAATTACTTCTCTGATATCAAAAGGTTGACGCGCATCTTTTGGAATAATGCCGTAAATTTCTTGTGCATCATATGCTGGCTCTTCCACCGCTTTGATATTCATTTCTACCGATTTTACACGGTTGAGATTAGCCACAATGGTTTTGGCAAGTTGCAACGCGTGATTATCATTTTGCGCATAATGATCGGCAACCCCTGATGTACGACAATGAACATCAGCACCGCCTAAGTCTTCGGCGCTAACCACTTCACCGGTTGCCGCTTTTACCAACGGCGGGCCACCTAAAAATATAGTACCCTGTTGCTTAACGATGACGGCTTCATCTGCCATCGCGG
>JBNKXM010000093.1:0-6728 GCA_050300315.1 Thalassotalea sp.
GCAGATATTAAAACTAACGAATGGTTTGATTGGAAGAATTTGAATAATGAAAATATAAGACAAATTAGGGAACAGGTAAATAGAGAAAATCTACTGTTACCTAAAGAACAACAATTTGAACTCTACTATCAACAAATCTCTGATTTGGAGTTGACCAGTACGTTAGGCTTTGAAGTATTGCTGCGTTGGCAACACCCAACAAAAGGCCTGCTAACACCGAGCGAATTTCTCTTCATGGCCGAAGAAAGCGGCATGATATTAGATATTGAAACTTGGGTGATTGAAGAGGTTTGTCGGCAATTTAAACACTGGCAACGCACTGGCGAGAATAAGCATTCTTTTATTGCGATCAATTTATCTGGTCGCCATCTCACTCAAGCTAATCAATTAAATCATCTGATCGCGTTGATAAAGGCAAACACGATAGAACCCGAGCGCTTGATATTAGAATTTAATGAAGCAGCCTTTAGCCAACATAGTGAATTAGCATTAAAAGGCTTAAAGAAATTAAAAGAGTTTGGGGTGAAACTGGCACTTGATGACTATGGGGCTGGTTTGTCGTCGTTTAATTTTTTATATAACTACCCGTTTGAGTTTATTAAGTTAGATCGCAGTTTCATTCGGTCACTGAAAAATAATGCCAATAATATCTCGTTGATTGAAGCGTTACATGAATTGGGGGATAAGTTTGGTTACCGACTGGTTGCCGAAGGGATTGAATCTCAAGAAATGCTTGATAAATTGCAAAAAGCGGGCTGTGATTTTGGCCAAGGCTATCACATTAGTCGGCCAAGCAAGCTTGAACAATCAGAAACCTTAGTGCAAGAATTACCTAAAGCATCAGCATAATCTTAGCCTTTAGAGAAATATCCCTCTACTCGCAGCGCAATACCAGGAGTTGTTTTGTAGTGTTTCTCTTCTGGCCATTCTAAAAAGGGTTCAACTTCAAAAAACAGCCAACTTTTTACCGCATTGAAACGATAACGATAACTCAAGGTATATTTATCGATGAGAAAACCGCGTTCACCGTTTCTTTCCCCTTCCACTTGTAAGCCGATCACCGAAGCAGAATTTTGTTGAAGCTGTTTAAGCTTATAAAAGCCATGCTTCCAGCGCAGCCCACTAAATGATTCAGATACGCGGACACTGTAATTGACTCGGTATTGGGTTCTTTCATTGCTTTGGTAATCATATTCAAGCAGTAACTTTGCTCCTAGGCCATCATCGATAAAATAATAAATTGAAGGCTCTATTTTTATACTATGAATGTTTTCCCAGCTAAATCTGCGTTTGTGTCTAGTCTTAATAAATAAATCACCACCAGAAATCCCTATACGTGATTCCAATAGTTTGTTATCGCTTTTATTGTGGGTGTAACGCACCGCTGCAGCGAAGCTTTCTTTCTCTGTTTCTGTGGTATTGGCGGTTTCTAATGGCAAGTGACTTTGATCGTTTTCATCGTCGTCAGACAAAATGAGATCGAGCTTATCTTTAAAATGAGGCAATTTAACGTTGATGCGAAATCGAGTGTCAAAGCTGTTTAAGTCTCTTGCTTTCGGTTCCCAACCAAAACGAATTCTGGCGCTGGTTTTAGGGTCTTGTTGCTCAGTCGAGTCATCAATAAAAAAGTTATCAAACCACAATGCCGATTGATAGACAGAGTCAGAAACGGTTTCGTGTAAGACTTGCATCCATTGATAATCTTCTTCACTGGTTAATTCTGCCTGACATGGCTCTTTTAATGAATGGCTACTCTGTTTTTTAGCTGTTTTTGTTGGAGTAGTTTGCTGCGTTGATTTTTGTTCGGCAGCGGGACAAGCGCTAACGTTGAAGGGGTAATTGAGCGCTAAACTTACCGTGACAACAACAATATTTACTATTTTTTTCGGTATATCTAGCAAAGTTTGTCCTACCTCATCTTTTGCTTAGCTAAAGTGGTGCTTTTTTTTAAAATAAACTTTATAATGAATTCACTTGAATTATAGGAGTTTTTTTAATGGGTGGTATAAGTATTTGGCAATTAGTGATTATTGCCGTCATCGTTGTTTTGTTATTTGGCACGAAAAAATTACGTAATTTAGGTTCTGACCTAGGTTCTGCAGTGAAAGGCTTTAAGAAAGCTGTCAGTGAAGAAGAAAAAGATGACAAAACAAAAGATGCTTTAGCAGATAATTCAACAACTGAATCACGTGCTGAAGTCAAAGAAAAAGATAAAGTTTAACCGATGTTTGATATTGGTTTCTGGGAACTACTGCTAATTTCGATCATCGGTTTAGTGGTCTTAGGGCCTGAACGTTTGCCTGTTGCTATTCGAACCGTTAGAGGTTGGATTAATGGCGTTAAAAATTTCAGTAACAGTGTTAAAACTGAATTAACTGAAGAATTACGTATTCAAGAACTTCACGCTAATTTAAAAAAAGCGGAGCAATCTAATTTAGAAAATTTGTCGCCTGAAGTTGCGCAATCGTTAAAAACATTGAAAGAGGCTGCCGAAGAGGTGACCAGACCCTATGAGAAAAAGCCAGCCGAACAACTAAATGTTGAGTCAGTCGACAAAAAAGAAAACGATAATCAATGAGTGCTCCGTCAAAACAATATACCCTCTTTGATCACTTGCTTGAGCTGAGATCAAGATTACTACACGCAGTTTTAGCTGTTTTAGTGGTTTTCTGTTCAATGATCTATTTTGCAAATGATATCTACGAGTATGTTTCGCAACCCTTGCTAGCGACTATGCCTGAAGGTGGGCAAATGATAGCGACTGATGTTGCATCGTCGTTTTTTGCGCCGTTCAAATTAACCATAGTATTAGCCATCTTTATCAGCATGCCTTATATCCTATTTCAGGTGTGGGCGTTTATTGCTCCTGGTCTCTATCAAAACGAAAAACGTTTAGTAGCGCCATTAATGTTTGGCAGTAGTTTTTTGTTTTATGGCGGTATCGCATTTGCGTACTACGTGGTTTTTCCAATTATATTCGCATTTTTTACGTCGGTTGCGCCAGAAGGTGTCAACATAGCGACTGACATTAGCAGCTATCTTGATTTTGTCTTAAAGCTATTTTTTGCGTTTGGTGTTGCGTTTGAAATTCCTATCGTGATTATCTTGATGTGTTGGACCGGTTTTACAGATCCAGAGAGTTTACGTAAAAAACGACCATATATAGTTGTCGGAGCGTTTGTCATTGGGATGTTGTTAACGCCTCCAGATGTGATTTCTCAAACCTTGTTAGCAATACCTATGTTGTTGTTGTTTGAAGTTGGGGTGTTTGTTTCGGCGTTGTATTATCGCGCAGATGATAGTGAACGTGATGAATACGCTGACAATGATTAGCAAATGGGCAGTCGTAATGATTGCCTTTGTGCTGTTATCATTCGCTGTTCGCGCAAGTGAATTCGCTAAATTGAAAAAATGTGCGGATACTAAAGACAGTCTTATCCGTTTACAGTGTTATGACAACGTCGTGAATTTGTTAACCAAGCGTTCATCTCAATCGATAGAAACTAATGCACAAAAACTGGCTGTTCGTCCAACTGAATCTTCATCATCAGCGGCTGATGTTTTACCTTATCGGCCTGTAAATCCAACGCAGAAAGTCTCTTTGCAGCCAAAAGTAGATGATCAACAACATCTGTTTTCGCCGGAGACTTTGACCGATATTGCAAATTCCGTTATTTTTGAGGTTGCAGCTGTTTCGATGGATCAGCAAAATCACCAAGTTATTACCTTTAGTAATGGCCAAGTGTGGAGACAGTCAGCTGTTGAACCGATTGAACTTTTGCCCGGCGATAAAGTGGTTTTATCAATAGAAACTCAAAGCGTTATCTATTTAAGCAAGCTAGCACAAGATCATAAAATCCGAGTTAAACGTAGAAAATAGCGAATGTAAGCTTGATTGATATTGGTGTTAATTTAACAAATTCTCGATTTGATAAAGACATAGACGTCGTTATTGAACGAGCTCAAACGGCTGGCGTAGATGGTATATTAGTGACAGGTACTAATATTATCGAGAGCGAGAAAGCTGTTGAATTGTGTGACGAATTTCCACAAATTCTTTCATGCACAGCGGGTGTTCATCCACATGATGCCGACAATGTCAGTCAACACTATATCAGCCAGTTACGTCAGTTAGTGAATTCTCCTTACGTTAAAGCGATTGGAGAATGTGGTTTAGATTTTAATCGTAATTTTTCAACGCCCGAAAATCAGTTAAAGGTGTTTGCTGAGCAGGTACAGCTTGCCAGTGAACTGAATATGCCATTATTTTTGCATCAACGTGATGCGTTCGATGCTTGGTTAGCTGTGTTATTACCCTTTGTAGGTAAGGTGCCTGCTATGGTGTCTCATTGCTTTACCGGTGATTTGTCACAATTGATGCAATGTCTGTCTCATGACATGTATATTGGTATTACAGGTTGGGTGTGTGATGAACGCAGAGGCCAAGCGCTTAGAGATATCGTTAAGCATATTCCCTTAGAACGATTAATGATTGAAACCGATGCGCCGTATTTAACGCCAAGAAATATACGGCCACGCCCTAAAAGCAGCAGAAATGAGCCATGCTATTTACCTTATGTCGCTGAAACATTAGCACAAGAAATGGATTGTTCACTTGCCGATATTGTTTTTCATAGCCGAAAAAATAGTATTGAGGTGTTTGGCCTGGAGTTAGGATGTTGATCCTGCGCACGATTTTTCTATTGTTGATACTCTGTTTTTCTGTGTTCATCCAAGCGACGAGCGTCGATGAACTTAATATTGAAAATGAACAAGTGACTCACCAATATTATTGGTTAACACCCTCACAAGCGTCTGTTTTGTCGGTAAAAGAGATTGCGGCATTACCTTTGGAACGCTGGCAATCGCATGACAGCGAACAGTTTCCGTTAACGACTGGTCAACACTGGTTAGCTGTTAAGGTTGCTAATCATGCAGCGCAAACTAACGATATTCATCTCGTGCTATCTGACGGTCGGTATATTGAACAGCAACAAGTGTACGTTAAAACAGCAGAAGGTATGCTTACTCAGCACACGAGTAAACAGCAAGTTAATCATTTGATTGATAGTCAAGTAATGTTAGCGCCAAACGCTCAACTGACGTTTTATCTTCACGTTAACGTCATCGCCGATAATGTGGTGACATTGCATATATTGCATGCAGAGCAGTTTACTACTTTTCTTATTCATCAGTATTTTTCAACCGGAATTGCAATAGGTGTTATCGCAAGCTTCGCTTTAATTTTACTGTGCGTATTATTGGTTAATCGCAATATCACAATTTTTTTACTAGCCAGTTATTTCTTACTACAAGCCCTAAATTTATCGGTAATGTACGGTATTAATTTGGCAAGTTTATTGCCCCAATATCCTCAACTCCATGGCAAAGCATTACCAATATTGACATCATTGGCCGCAATCTCCCTTTTATGGTTTAGTAGCGCATTATTTAAGTTGCCATATTGTCACCGCCTACTTTATAAGAGCTTTCAGATCGCAAGCTGGTTACTAGCCATTTATTTTGTCGTTAGTCTGTTTTTGTCACAAAACACCAATTTATTGATCTGTCATCTGATAAATATCACAACGCTTATATTATTATTGGCACAAGGGCGGCATTTATTGGTATCAAAAGATAAGCTGGCGAAGTTGTTTATTTTGCTTGTTGCAGTCAATGCTATGTTTATTGTCACTAATATCTTAGTATTTGGTTGGTTAACGTTTGACCCTAAGCTCTACAGCTTAGCTTACAGTGTTTTTGGCTTAATGGTTGTTTATTTAATGACTCGTCAATCTGCGCTGCAAATCGCTGAGAAGCATAGTGCGCAGCATGAAGCTTTGCAAAGCGCCATGCAATCAAGAGCCGCGCATGAAGAGTTACTCTTGTTGCAAGAGCAGACACAAGAGCAGTTAGAAAGTCGAGTGCAAGAGCGCACGTTAGAGCTCAATATTGCATTACAAGAACTCGAAGAAGCTAATCGAGAACTCGCACAGAAAAATACCATAGACGATTTAACCGGCTTGTATAATCGTCGTTATTATGATCAAAAATTGCTTGCAGAGTTTCGTCGTAGTCGACGTAATTTAACACCGCTAAGTTTAGTTGTTATCGATATTGATCACTTTAAAAGTATCAATGATAACTATGGTCATTCAATTGGTGACGGTTGTTTGCAGGAACTCGCACGGATCATTAAGCAATTGATGCGAAGAAGCACTGATATTGCCTGTCGATATGGTGGTGAAGAGTTTTGCGTCATATTACCTGAAACTGATAATGCCGGTGCTCTCGCTATTGCGGAAGAATTACGACTCAATGTCGCGCAGCAGCAACTTGAAATACAGGGTGTTGCAATTAGTTTAACCATTAGCTGTGGAGTGAGTACTTACCAACAGCAAGCTGATGTCACTATTGTTGATATTTTTAATGCGGCGGATAAAGCGTTATATCATGCTAAGCACAATGGTAGAAATCAGGTACAAAATAAAGAAATTTTAGCGAGCACATTGGATGCTTAATAGGAGAGATAATGAGTAAGAAGTTTGGTCAGTTTCCTGCACGCAGAATGCGTAGAATGCGTAGAGACGATTTTTCAAGACGTTTAATGGCAGAGCATCAACTCACGGTTAATGATCTTATCTATCCTGTGTTTGTTCTGGAAGGCGAAAATCAATGGGAAACAATAGCTTCCATGCCAGGTGTCGAACGTAAGAGTATCGATTTAC
>JBNKXM010000094.1:0-6730 GCA_050300315.1 Thalassotalea sp.
GCAACTAATCCATTGACCCTGTTAAGCGTTGGTTTATACGGCAAAACGTTGGCACCACAAAATGGCGCGCCAATTCGTTTAGTGGTGCCATGGAAATATGGTTTTAAGAGCATCAAATCGATTGTCTCAATTCGCTTGGTAGAAAAAATGCCACCAACAACTTGGAATATCTTAGCGCCGCATGAATACGGTTTTTACGCCAATGTAAATCCTAAGGTTGATCATCCACGTTGGAGCCAGGCTAGTGAGCGACGGATCACCACAGGTGGCTTGCTGGCAAGAAATCGTATCGATACCTTGCCATTTAATGGTTACGGTGAGCAAGTTGCCGCTATGTATCAAGGCATGGATCTAAGGAAGTATTTTTAATTACATGGATAAAAAGCTTGTTGTTATTTTAAAAACCATTATTCATGTAACTTGCTTAGCGCTAGTTGCCAATATTTACTATTTGGCAGTGACCGATCAACTTGGCGGCGACCCCGTTGAAGCCGTGCTGCATTATACCGGTAAAGGCGCGTTTAATTTATTGTTGTTAAGCTTAGCGGTCACGCCTTTAGTGAAAACGTTGAAGTGGCGCTTTCTAATGCAAGTACGTCGCTTGCTTGGACTCTATAGCTTCAGCTATGCTCTGTGCCATTTAGTGAGCTTTTTGGCGTTCGAAGTACAATTTAACTGGCAGTTATTTATTGAAGAGATTGTTACGCGGCCATATATCACAGTTGGTATGTGCGCATTTACCATTTTATTAGCATTAGCTATTACCTCAATTAGCACGATAAGAAAACGTATGGGGCGTAATTGGCAGAAACTCCACAACTGGGTTTATTTAGCTGTGCTGTTAGTGGCGATTCATTTTTACTGGTCAGTTAAATCTGAAATTATTGAACCGAGTATTTATCTCTTTATAGTCGTTATCTTGCTAGTGTTGCGAAAAGACAAGATCCGCCGCTGGTTATTAAACCGTTAAATGATGCTTGGTAATTCGTCGCTTAATATCTTCAGTTCATCGTACTTTTCTTAAAATTACCTGATAAAACTTGTCGTTAGCTAATATTCGTAATAATGTTTTCGCTAATAACAATGATAACGTCATTCAGTTAATGACGAATTATGGAAACATTTAGTCTCAGGAAATTCACTATGCAAAAATTTATACCATCGTTATTGATGGCGACAATTTCTGTTGCGTTATCTGGTTGTTTACAATCAGAACAACAAGACGAAAAAGTGGTTATCAATAAAAATCCATACCCAAGCACCTATCATGCCTTACCTAGTCAACCAACCCTTATTCATAACGCAACCGTGTTAACCGGAACGGGTGAGCGCATGGATAATGCCGATGTTTTGATGAATAACGGTAAAATTATCAAATTGGGTGCTGGGCTTAAAGCGGAAAATGCCGTGGAAGTTGATGCCCAGGGTAAGTGGGTAACACCTGGTATTATTGATGTACATTCTCATTTAGGCGTTTATCCAAGCCCTAGTGCGGAATCACACTCTGACGGTAATGAAGCGACACAACCAAATACATCAGAAGTATGGGCTGAGCATAGTATTTGGCCGCAAGATCCTGGATTTCAAACCGCACGCGCTGGCGGGATAACAACCATGCAAATTTTACCGGGCTCAGCGAATTTGTTTGGTGGTCGCGGCGTTACTTTACGAAACGTACCAAGTCAGACAATGCAGGGCATGAAATTTCCTGATGCGCCATACGGTTTAAAAATGGCTTGTGGTGAAAATCCAAAACGGGTCTATGGTAAAAAAAATGTCTCGCCATCGACTCGTATGGGGAACATGGCGGGTTATCGTATGGCTTGGGCAAAAGCGAGCGAATATAAGCGCGCATGGGATAAATATGAAGCGGATTATGCTGCAGGAAAGAATCCAGAAGCACCAGAACGCGATATCGAACTTGATACATTAAAAGATGTGCTTGATGGTGAGATATTAATTCATAACCATTGCTATAAAGCCGAAGAAATGGCGATGATGATTGATCTAGGTAAAGAGTTTGGCTATCACTCAGGGACATTCCATCATGCCATTGAAGCCTATAAAATTGCTGATAAGCTAGCAGAAAATGGCAACTGTGCGGCAATGTGGCCAGATTGGTGGGGCTTTAAAATGGAAGCGTATGACATGGTGCAAGAAAACGTTGCTATGGTCGACGCGCAAGCAAACTCTTGTGCCATAGTTCATTCCGACTCGGCAACAACCATTCAGCGTTTGAATCAAGAAGCGGGTAAAGTGATGTACCGTGCGAATGAAAATGGCTTTGCCATAAAACCAGAGCATGCCATTAGCTGGATCACGGCAAATGCAGCGAAATCATTAGGTATTGCAGATAAAACCGGAACACTTGAGCCAGGAAAAAATGCCGATCTTGTTTTGTGGAATGGCAATCCGTTTAGTGTCTACGCAAAAGCAGAACAAGTGTTTGTCGATGGCGCAAAAGTCTATGATCGTTTTGACGAAAAATATCAAGCGAAAAGCGATTTTATGCTAGGTCAGCAATAGTTAAGGGATAAAAACAATGAAATTATTTACATCATCATTTATTGCCTTAGCGCTTGCTACGGCTAGCTCGGCATCGGCAGAAACTATCGCCATTACTCATGCGACGGTACAAACTGTAACGCCACAAGGCGTGCTTACAGACGCCACTGTTGTTATTGACAATGGGGTGATTTCAGCAATCAACCCAGAATCTTTTCAAGCAGATACCACTCTTGATGCTCAAGGGAAAATATTAACACCAGGTTTGATTGGTTCAATGAATCAACTGGGCTTAGTCGAAGTAGGGGCTGTGGCTCGCACACGTGATGCAAGTGATAAAAAGGCGGATATCACGTTTGATGCTAGCACTGCATTTAACCCTAATTCTGCGGTAATCGCTTATAGCCGCAAAGGCGGTGTGACCACTGACGTTGTTGTTCCCAGTGGTGGTGAAAGCATGTTTAAAGGGCAAGCTTTCGTCACCGATCTTTCAGGAAAACTTGACAGTATTGTCGCGAAAAATTCGGCGGTTATTATCGATCTCGGTGCTAAGAGCGAAGGCTCTCGTGCGTTAGAGTTACAGAATTTGCGCAACAAGCTAGAAGATGCGCAAAAAGCGTTAGCGAAAGCAGCAAACAAAGACGCTGATGAAAAAGCAGACAAAAACAGTGATAAGCAACCTAAGCGCGATGAGCAGGTGATCAATGCGTTATTAGCCGGTGAAAAACCATTAGTTGCTTACGCTGAACGTGCTAGCGATATATTAGCACTGATCGCTTTGAAGAAAGACTTTAATCTTGAGTTAGTGATAGCGGGTGCAGGCGATGCAACAAGGGTTGCGCAACAATTAGCTGATGCTAATGTCACTGTTATTATTGGAGTTCTCAATAATTTGCCAAGCTTTGATGCATTGCATCGGTCATTAAACAGCGCAGCGACCTTAATCGATGCAGGCGTTAAAGTGGCGTTTAGTGTTAGTGGTGATACTCATAACCTTTATCAATTGCGTTTTGATGCCGGAATTGCTGTTGCGAATGGTGTTTCTAAAGAAGCGGCATTAGCGGCGGTAACCGCTAATATTGCTGATGCTTTTAATATTAACGCAGGTCGTATTGCGGTTGGTAAAAAAGCGGATCTTGTTTTGTGGAGTGGCGATCCGTTTGAGTTAAGTAGCCATGTCGAAAAAATGTGGATAAACGGTGTTGCTTACGATACTAAGAGCCGTCAGGATGCTTTGCGTAATCGTTATATGACAAAAACCGATATGCCAAGCGCCTACATTAAGTAAAAGCTAACAGAGCGTTATTTCATTTTAACAAGCCAAGAGTAATCTCTTGGCTTTTTGCTATTAGCACTGGTGTTGCCGTCGAATACTTTTATTGTTTATTCCAAGGTATTGCTTGGTTAGAATGGCAAAACAACCTTATCGCCATTTTTCATTATGTCTAGAACAACTATCGCATCAACCGCAGCAGGCAAAATTGAGTCTTATATTGTTAATCAGGATGTCACTATCCTGGAAATTTCACACCAACAATTAAACGCGTCATTATCTTTATATGGTGGTCAAGTGCTAAGTTGGCAGCCTAAAGGAGAAAAAGAAGTGTTTTGGCTGAGTGCTACGTCGCAATATTGTGCTGGCGCTGCGATACGAGGTGGTATTCCTATTTGTTGGCCTTGGTTTGGCGCTAATGTCGATGAAAATGGTGTCAACGGAGGTAATCACGGTTTTGCTCGTAATCGTCAATGGTCACTTGTCAGTCATGATATTACCGACAAAGGGGTTGAGCTGATCATTGAGTTGACGGGAGAAAACCTTCATCGATTATGGCCCGCAGCATTCAAACTGCGTCAAACCCTCTATTTTGGTCAAACATTTTCTCAGTCGCTGGCAATGACCAATTTGTCGATGGAAGAGGTGCGTTACAGCGTTGCTTTACATAGTTACTTTGCCGTAGGAAGTGCTGAGAAGACGCAGGTATCTTCGCTCAATGATTACTTTTTTGATGATAAAATTACACTTCAAAAACAGCAAAAACAACAGCTTAGTACTGGTATTGGGCCGATTGACCGCATTTATTATGGTAATGCGACGCAAGAGATCATTGATCAACAGCAACAGCGCAAAATACGGGTTAGCAGTGAACATTGCCAACAGTGGGTGCTGTGGAATCCAGGGGAAAAAATAGCACAAGGCATGGACGATGTTCATCTTGGTGGTGAACAGGAATACCTTTGTTTAGAAGCGGCGATCACTGAATGGCAGTCATTAGGCGCAGGTCAAACAAGTACAATCGGACAAACAATCGAGTTAGCAAAGTTAGCTTAAACTTGGAGTGGCTAGTGCTTGATACTGCTCAGTCTTGCTGATGCTCATTAAACACTTCTATTCGGTTTTTGCCATTGTGTTTCGCCTGATATAGTGCTTTATCTGCTTGAGCTATCAGTTGATTTAATGTTTTATCGTTTTCGTCACTTTGACTTAAACCAAAGCTAATAGTCGTATGAAATGTTTCATTGCAATCTTTTAACTTAAAAGCTTTAGCGGCAACACTTGCCTTTATGCGCTCAATTATTTCAACCGCTTGCTCAATTGAGGTGTCTGGTAATATTAGGATAAACTCTTCACCTCCCCAACGAACGCTAATATCTTGATGGCGCAGGTTGTGAGTAAATTGCTCTGCAATGCCTTTTAACACATTATCGCCAATTTGATGACCGTAAGTGTCATTAACAAGCTTAAAATCGTCTATATCTGCCATGGCAAGACAAAGGCTAGTGTGATGACATGCCATTTCCTCGAATTTCCAATTTAAATAGCTACGATTGGGTAAACGTGTTAAATGATCTATTTCGGTATCTTCGACTAAACGTTTTTTAAAGTAATCAACGATTGTTGAAAAAACAAAATATAATACAATGATTATTAATGAAAAAATTGAAATTCGAGTTAAAAATAATTGCCAGTATTCACTTTGTTGAGAAGCGGGAGGTGAAATAACAAACATGCGCCAGTTAAGGGCGTGAATAGGCATTTGAGAAATCATTCTCTGGCTATCATCAATAGTAATCACAGCGTTCGAAAGCTGTTCATTTTTCGCCTTACTTAGCAAATCTTGGTACCAATCTAATTGACTGATATTAATTTTTTTTGTCTGTTGATTAAGCATCTCATTATTCATTAGTTGATCAGTTGATAACGTGACATCATTACTTTGATCGGCGAAAACCACCTCAAAACCAAAACGTTGGCGGTATTCTGTGAATTTTTCAGCAAAGTGTTTTAAATCAATGCCAACACCAACAAAACCAATAAATTGATCTTTATCGTTAAATAGTTTTATATCAAAAAATAGCTGAGGGTGTTCTGGAGTACCAATACCGACTGTTTGGTCTTTATCGATGTTTTTTAGTTTATGATACCAAGCTAAATCTGGATGAGATAATGGTAGGACAAGCTTTTTTGAATCTATTGATATTGCGTGTTTTTCAAGAGCAATAAAGGTTAACATTTCGTATTTGTTAGATAATCGCTGTAAATATTGAATAATACTAGCTTCACTGAGATCGGGCCGTTCAACAAACTCTATTAATAACGGATCATTAGCCATAAAGTAAGCGACGTTTAGCGGCCTAATTAATTCGCTACTTACAATAGAAAACATCGGCAGAATGGCTTGATATTGATTTTTATTATAGGTGTTAATGACGTCTTTAAACGTATAGTAAGACGTTAATACGACAGTGATAATGGTAACGAAATAAAAGACAGTAATATAACGGTCAAATTTACTGATAAATTTCATAGCTGCACATTAGGTTTGTTGTTAATAAACATGAAAGCATTTTTCTTATTAATAATAGGATAATAATAGTTACCTTATTTATAGTGTGAAGTAATTAGTATGGCGAGAAACTCTTTCACAATCGCTTAATTTCATACCTTCAGAACTGTTAATTTACGATCAAATTTTGGCGATTAATTGCTGTGTGAAACTCGTTTTTAAATAAAAACCACGCGGTAGGGTTTGAAACGGTTGTCCGAGTTTATTAAACGCCTTGGTTTTTGCCTGACTATTGGCCGCTTTTGGGCGTAATTGTAAAGCTTGCCCATATTTGGCTGTGATATTTTCGACATTACCAAGTACGATCATATCAGTAAGTTCTTGCCAATCTTCTGCCAATATTTGTTCTTCTTCAGGTGTAGGACTCCAGATAAACGGGC
>JBNKXM010000095.1:0-6700 GCA_050300315.1 Thalassotalea sp.
GATGGTCGTGATTTAACTGGCTTTGTTGACGGTACTGAAAACCCGCAAGGTCGTCATCGCCGTGAAGTAGCACTGATCAGCGAACAAAACGATGCAGAATTTTCAGGCGGTAGTTATTTACATATCCAACGTTATCGCCACAACTTGAATTTGTGGAATCGTTTAGCGGTGAAAGAGCAGGAAGATGTTTTTGCTCGTACCAAAGTCAATAACGAAGAATATACCAGCGAAAATAAACCACTGACATCTCATATCAAACGCGCAAACATAAAAGATGCGGATGGTAATAGCATCGAAATTGTTCGCCAAAGCATGCCGTATGGTGACATGAAACTTCAAGGGTTGTTTTTTGTCGCGTATTGTAGCTCGCCTGAGCCGTTTGAACTAATGCTGCAAAGCATGATAATGGGTGATGACCAAGGCAATTTTGATCATATGTTAAAATATACCCAAGCCGAAACCGGAGCCGCTTTTTTTGCGCCGAGCTTAAACTTTCTGGCGAAATTAGCTGAAAGCTAAAAAAGCTAAATAAAAGAGTTAGGTTAGATTTTTTGAAAACAACTCTTCAAGCTTAATAATGGTTTGCTTGATTTCACCGACATTGGTTGGCGCGATAAAAATGGTGTCGTCGCCAGCAATGGTGCCTAATACGCCATCACTTTTGCTTAAACTATCGAGCAAACGAGCGATTAATTGTGCGGCACCCGGACTGGTGTGAATAATGATCATCATTTCATTATGTTCAATATCTAACACCAACTGACGTAATGGGCTTTTTGCCGTCGGCACACCAAGCTCAGCGGGCAAACAGTACACCATATCTTGTCGAGCATTTCGGGTTCTCACCGCACCAAATTTACTCAACATCCGTGAGATTTTTGACTGGCTAATATTGGTAAATCCTTGTGCTTTTAACGCATCAACAATTTCACCTTGTGAACCAAATTGCTCCTGCTTGAGTAAATCTTTAAATGCTTGAACTAGTGCTTCTTGTTTTTGTTGTACTGTCGTCATAATCGCTTACATCTGTATTGATTTGATGAATGTTAATTATTGTAATAACAAATTGTGGTGAATTAATACTTAAGTATTATTTTGTTGCCGCAATTATACGCTATCCTTATACGTCATTACATGATTAAACATTGTTTTTTGTTGGTGAATACTATATCTTTTTGCCTGCAAATATTTACGTAATTACTCAAATCTCGGAGACATCCAATGAAAGTAGCTGTATTAGGCGCAGCTGGCGGTATCGGCCAAGCGTTATCATTATTATTAAAAACTCAATTACCAGCAGGTTCAGAGTTATCTTTATATGACGTTGCACCAGTAGTGCCAGGTGTTGCTGTTGATCTATCTCACATTCCTACAGCGGTTAAAGTTGAAGGTTTTGGTGCAGACTCTTTAGCTGATGCTTTATCAGGTGCTGATATTGTTATCATCCCTGCGGGTATGCCACGTAAGCCTGGTATGGACCGTGCGGATTTATTTGCAGTAAATGCGGGTATTATTAAGACCTTAGCTGAAGGTATTGTTGCTAATTGTCCTAAAGCATTAGTTGGTATTATTACTAACCCAGTAAACGGCACAGTACCAATTGTTGCTGAAGTATTTAAAAAAGCAGGTACTTACGATAAAAACCGTGTATTTGGTGTAACAACATTAGATGTTATTCGTAGTGAAGCGTTTATTGCTGAATTAAAAGGTTTAGACGTTGCTAGCGTGAAAGTGCCAGTGATCGGTGGTCACTCAGGAACAACAATTTTACCATTACTTTCTCAAGTAGAAGGCGTTACTTTCTCTGATGACGAAGTGGCTGCATTAACACCGCGCATCCAAAATGCGGGTACAGAAGTGGTAAATGCTAAAGCGGGTGGCGGTTCTGCTACTTTATCTATGGGCGCAGCTGCAGCACGTTTTTGTATGTCTTTAGTTAAAGGTTTACAAGGTGAAGACGTGGTAGATTACGCTTATGTTGCTGTTGACGGTGGTGATGCAAGCTATTTTGCACATCCAGTACGTTTAGGTAAAAATGGTATCGAAGAGATTTTACCATACGGCGAATTAAGTGCGTTTGAGCAAAAAGCAAAAGACGACATGCTAGATACATTAAAAGCAGATATTCAAGAAGGCGTTGATTTTATTAACGGCTAATCGCAATATTTCAGAAAAGGCTGCACTTGTGCAGCCTTTTTTTATGGCTATTTATACTGCTGGGCTATAGTTAACTTAACAGATAAGTTTTAGGCTGAGCATGTGAAGTTTAATTATTACTGGTTATTTTTCTGCTGTGTGTTTGCTAGGCAAGCATTGGCTGAACAAACATTAGCTCAACAAGCAGAGATGTCTTTTTGTTTTGAAGAATGGCAACCTTATGCTTATACCGACGATAGTGGTCAAATCGTCGGGCATAGTGTTGATTATTTGCGTGACAAACTTCGCCAAGCCAATGTTTCCTTCAAATTTACTGAGCTTTCATTTCCGATATGTGCACAAGAAGTATTGTCTGGAAAAATTGATTTTATTTTACATGTTGATGAGAGCGATAGTTTCGCACTGTTACCTAAACCGGTGAGTGATTGGCAGTTAACCTTTGCAGTGGCGGAAAATAATCCGATAGGTTATGAACAACTTATTACAAGTAAAGGCACTAAAATCATACTAGCGCGCACTTATAATTATCCTCAAGCGCTATCAGATAAGCTTGAAGAGATGTCAGCCAATATGATTAAAGTCTCTTATTATACAGGCGAGGAGACTGCGTTGCGGCGCTTGTTTTATCGCTTAGAAATGGGGCAAGCACAAGCTATGGTGGTTGATAAGATTTGGGCGCAAGACGTTGCCAAAAAGTATCAGCTACCAATAAGGGTTTTTGAGCAAGTGGTCGTCAAAGTACCGCAGTTTATTGGTTATAACGCAAAGAATAAAAAACTCGCTCAGCAACTAGCTCAAATAATGAATTAGTTTGTAGGTTCAAATCATTAGCGTATTTTTGCACATCATGAGTTAACTAATTGACGCATAAATAACGTATTTGAACTAAGCTAAAAGTTATAGTGATAAACTAGGTGGTGATTATGCGTATTAGTCTACTGCTCATCTTTGCTTTTATTTTTCAGTCGGTTGCTTTTGCCTGTGATTCAGTACAATCAAAACTCGCGTTATCCAAGTTAGTTTGGGTCGCAGAAGATTACCCTCCTTACAACTATATTAATCGCTCAGGCCAAATTACCGGAATTTTCACCGATACGTTATTGGCAATCTATCGAGAACTTAATTTACCGCTAACAGCAGATGATATTGACATCATACCTTGGGCAAGGTTGTATCACTTATTGTCGTATGACCAAGGTTATGCGGCTTTTTCAATGACAGATACGGCTATTCGCCGTCAGAAATTTGCTTTAGTCCCCATTCCATTTAATAGTAAAATTTCAATTATGGGGAAATTAGCGAGAAAACAACAGCTCATGGCGCAAGATATGAAAGATCTAAAAATAGCGGTTGTTCGCGAAGATATAGGTCATCACTTGCTTAATATGTTGAATATTCCTGCAGAGCAAGTGCATACAACGTCAGCGCCGAGTATGTTGAAAATGCTGATGCATGATCGTGTCGATGCTATTGCTTATGCGGAAGATGTCGCGCACTTTCAATTTGAAAAACTAGACTTAGGGAAAGACACGCTAGTGCCGCTCTATACCTTAGAAGAACACTCGTATAATAACTTTATTTTTCATCGGGGTACTGATCGTTGCATTATCGAGTTATTTTCATCAACGATAGAGCAACTGCATCGGCAAGGCGAACTAGAGCGTATTATTAACCAATATTTGCATAAACACCCTGAGATGCATTAGAAGAGTGATCAGACTCTTCTGTTGGCGGCAATATGAGCTAATGCGATAAGCGCTTCTTTGTAAGGTGAGTCGGTTAATACTGAGATGCTTGCAATTGCTTTATCAGCTTCCTGCTCGGCAATTTTTTGAGTGTAACGAAGCGATCCTGTTTCTTCCATAGCGGCTAAAATCGCGTCTAAATTGTCCATACCATTACAGGTTTCAATGGCTTCTTTGATCAATTGCTTTTGAGCGCTATTACCATGCTGCATCGCGTATAATAAAGGTAATGTTGGTTTACCTTCTGCTAGGTCATCGCCAACGTTTTTACCCATTTCTTTGGCATCAGCGGTGTAATCCATAATATCGTCAACTAACTGAAATGCTGTGCCTAGGTATTTACCATAGTCTTGCATTGCTTGTTCGATATCTGGTGCTTGATCGGCAACAACCGCAGCTAAACGTGTAGCAGCTTCAAATAATTTTGCCGTCTTACAATAGATAACTTGCATATAGCTAGCTTCGGTTGTTTCAGCGTCGTTACAATTCATTAATTGCAACACTTCGCCTTCAGCAACGATATTGGTGGCATCAGAGAGAATATCCATGATTTTCATGTTGCCAAGCTTAGTCATCATCTGAAATGAACGGGTGTAAAGAAAATCGCCCACTAATACGCTTGCACTATTACCAAATAATGCATTGGCGGTTTCTCGGCCACGGCGCATATTTGATTCATCAACAACATCGTCATGTAATAAGGTTGCCGTATGAATAAATTCAATAATGGCGGCAATATCAATATGGTTTTTACCTTGATAATTCAATGCTCTAGCGGCTAATACTGTGAGCATTGGACGCATACGTTTACCGCCCGCGTTGACAATATATATACCAAGTTGATTAATAAGTGCTACATCAGATTGGAGCTGAGAATAAATAAGATCATTGACAGCTGTCATATCTGCCTGAGCTAAAGCTTGTATATTTTTTAGATCCATAGTGCGAACAGGTGACCTGAAGTGGCTTTTTTCTTTATAATTTCAATGGCGCTAAGTTTACACTAAAATGCGTCAGATTGAAGGTTATATTCACTTGGAAAAAATAATAGCAATTAATTGATATTTTTATCTGATTTATGCTTGCGATTATAAGACGCATCGCGTAGAATTCGCGCCCTATATTTTTAAAATTTAGCGTCAATCACATAACTGACGCAGTACGGAGTAGCTATGTACGCGGTATTCCAAAGCGGTGGTAAACAGCACCGTGTAACTGAAGGACAAACGGTTCGATTAGAAAAAATCGAACTAGAAGTTGGTGCTTCAGTAGATTTCGATAACGTTTTAATGATCGCTGATGGCGATAACATCAATGTAGGCGCGCCTTACATTGCTGGCGGTAAAGTAACAGCTGAAGTTGTTACTCAAGGCCGCGCAGATAAAGTTAAAATTGTTAAGTTTAAACGTCGTAAGCATTCACGCAAGCAAGCGGGCCATCGTCAATGGTTCACTGAAGTGAAGATTACTGGTATTAACGGCTAATTAGGAGCGATTTAAGATGGCACATAAGAAGGCAGCGGGTAGTACCAAAAACGGTCGTGATTCAGAAAGCAAACGCTTAGGTGTTAAGCGTTTTGGTGGCGAGTCAGTTTTAGCGGGTAACATTATTGTTCGTCAACGTGGTACTAAATTCCACGCTGGTAACAACATGGGTATCGGTAAAGACCATACATTGTTTGCATTAACTGACGGTAAAGTTCAGTTTGATGTTAAAGGTCCTAAAAACCGCAAGTTTGTAAGTATTGTTGCTGAGTAACAGTATTTAAAGTTTGAAAAACCCTGCTGTTTGGCAGGGTTTTTTTTTATGTACAGGAAGTACGGTATATCGCGGGTTCATGGATGAACAGGAGCGAATATGTACACGACTGCAAACAATGTGTGAAATGCCGTGGTGTCATTAATGGCAAGAAACGGCGATGTTGTAGAAGTAATTTAGTTGCGATAAATTGTTTTTTGTCTCAATTAAGTGACTAAAATCGCTTATAATACCAACAGACAATTTATTTTGGAGTGTTTTATAACACCATGAAATTTGTAGATGAAGTAGAAATTCGTGTTGAAGCTGGTGATGGCGGAAATGGCTGCGTTAGCTTTCGTAAAGAAAAATACATCGAATTTGGTGGACCCAATGGCGGTGACGGCGGTGATGGCGGTGACGTTTATCTTATCGCTGATGAAGGTCTTAACACGCTAATTGATTATCGTTTTGAGCGTTTTCATCGTGCTAAACGCGGTGAAAATGGTAAAAGCCGTGACTGTACAGGTAAGAGTGCCGATGATCTTTATTTAAAAGTACCTGTTGGTACTCGAGCCATTGATGTTGATACCGATGAATTAATTGGTGATTTGACAAAACACGAGCAAACGTTAATGGTTGCTAAAGGTGGCTGGCACGGCTTAGGTAATACGCGCTTTAAGAGCAGTACGAACAGAGCGCCGCGTCAGAAAACTGATGGTACACCGGGTGAAATACGCAACTTAAAATTAGAGTTGTTGCTATTGGCTGATGTCGGTTTATTAGGTTTACCAAATGCGGGTAAATCAACCTTGATCCGTAGTGTGTCAGCAGCGAAACCGAAAGTGGCTGATTATCCTTTTACCACATTAGTGCCTAATTTAGGCGTTGTTCGTTTAGATACACAACGTAGCTTTGTTATCGCCGATATTCCGGGTTTGATAGAAGGCGCCGCTGATGGTGCAGGTTTAGGTACGCAATTTTTAAAACATCTAGAACGTTGTCGCGCACTGTTGCATGTGGTTGATATCATGCCTGTTGACGGTTCAGATCCATTAGAA
>JBNKXM010000096.1:0-6564 GCA_050300315.1 Thalassotalea sp.
TCCTATGCCCGACTCAAAGAAAGAAGCGCTCCTTGACATGTTAAAAGTGATCATGCACTGGTATTGGTTCCAGATGTTTACCATTCTATTCAGCTTGTCATCTGAACTATGTAAGACATAGGACGACAGCAGTTCGGTCCAGTAGTCTTTAAGTTCCTGAAGAGCGTGGTCCACTTTAGCAGAAGAGTCAAAAGCAGCTTGGATGCATGCCGGTACTACACGTTCAGTAATCAATAATATGGTTATTGGTGTGAGTCAAGGTTTTGAAAAGAAATTAGTTTTAAACGGTGTTGGTTACCGTGCAAAAGCTGAAGGTAAGAACTTAAACTTATCTCTTGGTTTTTCACATCCGGTTGACCACGCAATTCCTGAAGGAATTACTGTTGAAACTCCTAGCCAAACTGAAGTTACATTGAAAGGTGCTGACAAGCAGTTAGTTGGTCAAGTTGCAGCGAACATTCGTGCTTATCGTAAGCCAGAGCCTTATAAAGGTAAAGGTATCCGTTATAGTGACGAAAATGTACGCCGTAAAGAAGCTAAGAAAAAGTAGGGTAATACGATGGATAAGAAAACATCTCGTTTGCGCCGCGCTAAGCGCGCACGTGCAAAAATTTGCGAGTTGGGTGCGAATCGTTTAGTCGTTCACCGTACTCCTCGCCACATTTACGCGCAATTGATCGCTCCAACTGGTTCTGAAGTAATCGCAGCTGCGTCTACTTTAGACAAAGAAGTGAAAGCACTAATTGAAAAAACCGGTAACGTTGCCGCAGCGCAAGCTGTAGGTAAAGCAATCGCTGAACGTGCAAAAGCTAAAGGCGTAGAGTCTGTAGCATTTGACCGCTCAGGTTTCCGTTACCATGGTCGTGTAAAAGCATTAGCAGAAGCAGCTCGTGAAGCTGGTCTTCAGTTTTAGGGGTTGATGATGGCTAATCATAATCAAGAAAACTCACAGCAAAGTGATATGGCTGAAAAGCTAATCGCCGTTAACCGCGTATCAAAAGTGGTTAAAGGTGGTCGTATTTTCAGTTTCACCGCACTAACTGTTGTTGGTGATGGTAACGGTCGCGTTGGTTTTGGTTACGGTAAAGCACGTGAAGTGCCTGCTGCAATCCAAAAAGCAATGGAAAAGGCTCGTCGTAACTTAGTAACTGTTGACTTGAAGGGAACTACTCTTCAACACCCTATCAAGGGTCGTCACTCAGGTTCTAAAGTTTATATGCAGCCAGCTTCTGAAGGTACAGGTATCATCGCCGGTGGTGCGATGCGTGCAGTACTTGAAGTTGCCGGTGTACAGAACGTATTGTCAAAAGCATACGGTTCTACTAACCCAATCAACGTAGTACGCGCTACTGTTTCAGCTCTTGCGAACATGAAATCGCCAGAAGCTGTTGCGGCTAAACGTGGTAAAAGCGTTGCAGACATCTTGGGGTAATTGAACATGGCTAAAACAGTTAAAGTAACTCAAGTTAAAAGTTCTATCGGTCGTTTACCGAAGCATAGAGCTACATTGAAAGGTCTTGGTTTACGTCGTATCAATCATACAGTTGAGTTAGAAGATACTCCTTCTGTACGTGGTATGATTAATCAAGTACATTACATGATTAAGGTGGAGGATTAATAATGCATTTAAATACTTTATCTCCTGCACCAGGTGCTAAGAAAGCCAAGAAACGCTGTGGTCGTGGTATTGGTTCTGGCTTAGGTAAAACAGGTGGTCGTGGTCACAAAGGTCAGAAGTCTCGTTCTGGCGGTAGTGTTCGTCCAGGTTTTGAAGGCGGTCAAATGCCATTGAAACAACGTTTACCTAAATTTGGTTTCACGTCACGTAAATCTTTAGTTCGCGCTGAAGTACGTTTACATGAACTAAATAGCATCAATGGTGATGTTGTCGATATTCATGCGCTTAAAGACGCAAACCTTATTTCACGTAACATTGAGACAGCGAAAATTATGTTGTCTGGCGAAATTACTCGTCCAATCACTGTTCGTGGCTTAGGTGTTACTAAAGGTGCTCGTGCGGCTATTGAAGCTGCCGGTGGAAAAATCGAGGAATAATACAGGTTATGGCTACACCAGGAATGGATAATAAAAGCTCAGGCGGCTTGTCTGAGCTGAAACAAAGATTATGGTTTGTAATCGGTGCACTTATTGTGTTTCGTTTAGGATCATTTGTGCCAATCCCTGGTATTGACGCCGCTGTATTAGCTCAGTTGTTTGAACAACAAAAGGGCACCATTGTAGAAATGTTTAACATGTTCTCTGGTGGTGCACTTTCAAGAGCTTCGGTATTGGCACTTGGTATTATGCCGTACATTTCGGCTTCTATCATTATGCAATTGCTAACGGTGATTCACCCAGCGATGGCAGAATTAAAAAAAGAAGGTGAAGCTGGACGTCGTAAGATCAGTCAATACACTCGTTACGGTACTCTAGTATTAGCAACAGTACAATCAATAGCAATAGCGAGAAGCTTACCGGGCATGATGCCTGGTCTTGTCATGGATGCAGGCTTTGGTTTCTACTTTGCCGCTGTGGTTTCTTTGGTCACTGGTACTATGTTTTTAATGTGGTTAGGTGAGCAAATTACTGAACGCGGTATAGGTAACGGGATATCAATTTTGATATTCGCTGGTATTGTTGCTGGTATGCCAGCAGCTGTTGGACAAACAGCTGAAATGGCGCGTCAAGGGGAAATACACCTATTAGTATTATTGCTAATTGCTGTCATTGTCTTTGCAGTAACATTCTTTGTTGTTTTTGTAGAACGTGGTCAACGACGTATTGTTGTCAACTATGCAAAACGCCAGCAAGGCCGTAAGGTGTTTGCAGCGCAAAGTACTCATTTACCGTTAAAAGTGAATATGGCGGGTGTTATTCCACCAATTTTCGCTTCAAGTATCTTATTGTTCCCTGGTTCAATTGCCAGTTGGTTCGGTCAAGGTGACGGTATGATCGCTGACGTATTGCAGGAATTGTCAATTGCAATTTCTCCTGGTCAGCCGTTATATGTAATGTTATTAGCAGCAGCGATAATCTTTTTCTGTTTCTTTTACACGGCATTGGTTTTCAATCCGCGTGAAACAGCAGATAACCTGAAAAAATCTGGTGCGTTTATTCCTGGGATCCGTCCTGGTGAGCAAACGTCTAAATATATTGATAAAGTGATGACACGTTTAACCTTAACAGGCGCGTTGTATATTACCTTTATTTGTTTAGTACCTCAGTTTATGATAATTGCTTGGGATGTTCAGTTTTACTTCGGCGGTACGTCGTTGTTGATCATCGTGGTTGTTATTATGGACTTTATGGCACAAGTACAAACCCATTTGATGTCACATCAATATGACAATGTACTGAAGAAAGCGAATCTAAAAGGCTACGGTCGATAGATAGCTACGTTAGTTAACGGAGTGGTAAGATGAAAGTTCGTGCATCCGTAAAAAAGATTTGCCGTAACTGCAAAGTAGTTAAACGTGCTGGTGTTGTTCGTGTAATTTGTAGCGAACCAAAGCACAAGCAACGTCAAGGTTAAGTCTTTTTGAAGTGTTGTTATTTTTCTTAATTGAAGAATAATAACACTTTAATTTGCAAAAAAGAGCCGGGTTGAGTATCCTAACGGGCTTTTCAACCTGAAATGTTAATTTTTTATTATAGGAGATGTGTTAGTGGCCCGTATCGCTGGCATTAACATCCCTGATCGTAAACATGCAGTAATCGCCATTACTGCGATTTACGGTATCGGTCAAACTCGTGCAAAAGCTATTTGTGCGGCGGCTGGTATCGCTGAATCTACGAAGATCAGTGAATTAGACGAGGCACAAATTGATGTGCTTCGCGCAGAAGTGGATAAATACACCGTTGAAGGTGATTTACGCCGTGAAGTTTCAATGAACATCAAGCGTCTGATGGACCTTGGCTGTTTCCGTGGTATACGCCATCGTCGCAGTCTTCCTCTACGTGGTCAACGCACTAAAACAAATGCGCGCACCCGTAAAGGTCCTCGTAAGCCGATTAAGAAGTAACGAGGGATTAGACAATGGCAAAAGCTCCAGTTCGTACGCGTAAACGCGTAAAAAAACAAGTTGCTGATGGCATGGCTCATATCCATGCTTCTTTCAACAACACAATCGTAACTCTTACAGACCGTCAAGGTAATGCATTATCTTGGGCGACTGCAGGTGGTTCAGGTTTCCGTGGTTCACGTAAATCTACCCCTTTTGCTGCGCAAGTAGCTGCAGATCGTGCGGGTAAAGCTGCTCAAGAGTTTGGCTTGAAGAATATTGAAGTGTTCGTTAAAGGTCCAGGTCGTGAATCTGCAATCCGTGCCTTAAATGCTGCTGGTTTTAAAATCACCAACATTACAGACGTGACACCTATTCCTCATAATGGTTGTCGTCCTCCTAAGAAACGTCGCGTTTAATAGGATAGTTGGAGAAAGAAAATGGCAAGATATTTAGGTCCTAAGTTAAAGCTTAGTCGCCGCGAAGGAACAGATTTGTTCCTAAAAAGTGGTGTTCGAGCAATTGACACTAAATGTAAATTCGAAATGATCCCAGGTCAGCACGGCGCACGTCGCGGTCGTTTGTCTGATTATGGTATTCAACTTCGTGAAAAACAAAAAGTACGTCGTATTTATGGCGTGTTAGAGAAACAATTCCGTAACTATTATAAAGAAGCTGCGCGTTTAAAAGGTAATACAGGTGAAAACTTGTTACAACTTTTAGAAGGACGTTTAGATAACGTTGTTTATCGCATGGGTTTTGCAAGTACACGTGCTGAAGCTCGTCAACTTGTGAGCCACAAAGCTATTGTAGTTAATGGTAAAGTTGTTAATATTCCATCTTTCACTGTTAAAGCTGAAGATGTGGTTTCTGTTCGTGAAAAGTCAAAAACTCAAGCGCGTATCGTTGCTGCTTTAGAATTGGCTGAGCAACGCGAGAAGCCAGTCTGGGTTGAAGTAGATAATAAGAAAATGGAAGGCGTTTTCAAACGTACTCCAGATCGTGCTGATTTATCTGCCGAAATTAATGAACAGTTGATAGTAGAACTTTACTCTAAGTAAAGTTGAACTTTAAGAGAGGACATAATGCAGGGTTCTGTAACCGAATTCCTAAGACCACGATTGGTTGATGTAGAAACTGTAAGCCCAACGCGCTCAAAAGTAACTTTAGAGCCGTTAGAGCGTGGTTTTGGTCACACTTTAGGTAATGCCTTACGCCGTATTTTATTATCTTCTATGCCGGGTTGTGCCGTAACAGAAGTTGAAATTGATGGTGTATTACATGAGTACAGTAGTAAAGAAGGTGTGCAAGAAGACATCATTGAAATACTGTTAAACCTTAAAGGACTAGCTATTGGTTTAGAAGGCAAAAACGAAGCAGTTTTAACCTTAACTAAGTCTGGTGAAGGCCCTGTAACGGCAGCTGATATTCAACATGATGGAGATGTAACTATTGCAAATCCTGACCATGTGATTTGTCACTTAACAGGTGATGGTTCTATCAGTATGCGTATTAAAGTTGAAATGGGACGTGGTTATGTTCCAGCTTCAGCTAGACGCGAAGCCGAGGAAGAAGATCGTGCAATCGGACGTTTGTTGGTTGATGCCTCTTTTAGCCCTGTTGTAAGAATAGCTTATGACGTTGACTCAGCGCGTGTTGAACAACGTACTGACTTAGACAAATTAGTCTTAGATATGGAAACTAATGGTACATTAGATCCTGAAGAAGCTATTCGTCGTGCGTCAACCATTCTAGCTGAACAGTTAGATGCGTTTGTTGAATTACGCGATATTACGCAAGAAGAGCCGAAAGAAGAGAAACCTTTATTCGATCCAATTTTGCTTCGTCCAGTAGATGATCTTGAACTTACTGTTCGTTCAGCTAACTGCTTAAAAGCAGAAGCGATTCAATATATTGGTGATTTAGTACAGCGTGCAGAAGTTGAACTTCTTAAAACACCTAACTTAGGTAAGAAGTCTTTAACTGAAATCAAAGACGTGTTAGCGTCTCGTGGTTTGTCTCTAGGTATGCGCCTAGAAAACTGGCCACCAGAAAGCATTGCTGATAACGACTAAGTCGGTCATCATTTTTTAATAGTTGAGATAAGGATTAACTTATGCGTCATCGTAAAAGCGGTCGCCAGTTAAACCGTAATAGCAGTCATCGCCAGGCGATGTTCCGCAATATGGCAAGTTCTTTAGTTAAGCACGGTGTTATTAAAACTACTGTAGCTAAAGCAAAAGAATTACGTCGCGTTGTAGAGCCATTAATTACTATGGCTAAAACCGACAGCGTAGCAAATCGTCGTTTAGCATTTGCTCGCACACGTGATCAAGAAGTAGTAGGTATTTTATTCAATGAACTTGGTGAACGTTACCAAGATCGCCCAGGTGGTTATACTCGCATTTTAAAATGCGGTTACCGTACTGGTGATAAAGCGCCTATGGCTTATGTTGAGCGTGTAGACCGCCCAGCAGTTGAAGAAACTGCTGCGCAAGTTGAAGAAGCTAGCGAAGAAGCTTAATTAGCGTTAGGTAATTAAGTATAAAAAACGGAGCATATG
>JBNKXM010000097.1:0-6541 GCA_050300315.1 Thalassotalea sp.
TCACATCAATCGTTGTTGCCGTACCCGCATCAACAATCACACAAGTTTGTTTTGCGAACAATTTTTCAGCCGCTAAAACCGCTAACCAGCGATCAACACCTAGTGTTTCAGGTTTCTCGTAAGCACAGCGAACACCAAATTTTTGTGCTTCGCTGTGCAACACATCACAAGCAATATGATATGACTGGCACCAGTTCACTATCAGTTGACTAATATCATCTCGATTAACGTTAGCAATCAAACAGCGAGTGATAGTTGAAAAATGCCTTGTTAACCATTGCGCACTAATTTGCTGACTATCGACATAATTAATTGCCGATAAATTGCCATTATCACTTAGTGCGTACTTGCAACGCGTGTTACCAATATCAAATAGTAATTCCATCACGCACCTCGTAAGCTAACTTCGCCGCCATAAATCGCTTTGATCTGACCATCAAATTCTAGCAATAAAGCACCTTGATTATTAATTCCTCGGCAGATGCCTTCGGTTACTTTTTCGCCAGTGATAAGTTTCACTGGTTTATCTAAATAATGATCATGTGCCAACCAGTCATCCACCATAGTGACAATGCCGCTTTCTTTATGTAGCGCTAACCTTTGTTGTAACGTATCTATCAATGTTGCCGCTAATTTATTGCGATCAACTAATACTTTACTGTGTGTTTGAAGATCAGTCCAAGGCTGATCTATCGCCGTAGCCGCGTCATTTGGCATCGCTATATTTAAGCCAATACCTATAACACAGTGACAAGGCTCTAACGCCTGACCTTCAAGGTCAATTAAAATGCCCGCGAGCTTTACGCCATTTAAATAAATATCGTTTGGCCACTTAAGTTCAACATCAAGATCGTATAACGCTTTTATCGCGTCACTGACGGCAAGTGCCGTTACTACACTTAAGCCCATTGCAGCCGACATGCCTTGCTCAAGATAACAGTACATCGACATATAGATGTGTGAACCAAACGGCGATATCCACTTTCTACCTCTGCGCCCGCGGCCAGCACTTTGATATTCGGCAATAACCACTTGGCCATCTTTGACTTGATGAGGTACGCGGCGCATTAAGTAGCTATTGGTTGAATCAATCAATGAATGCACTTCTAATCTCGAACCGTACGAGGCGCTTGCTAAATTGGCAATGATCTGAGATTTATCCAATAAAAGCAGAGGTTGAGCAAGACGATAGCCTTTACCTGTCACGCTAAATACATCGATGCCCATTTCTGCCAAACCAGCAATATGCTTAGAAACTGCCGCGCGGCTTATGCCCAACTGCTCACCGAATGCTTGCCCAGAAACAAACTGACCACTAGCTAATTGCCTGATGAGTTGTTCTTTAACTGCTTTAGCCATTGTCGTCTTGCGCTCTGTCGTTTTGTAACCTTGTTAAACCGTTATGCGCGATCATTCGCACTTCAGGTTCAAGTAAAATGGAAAATTTGCTAGCAACACAGTCTCGAACATAGGACGCTAACTGATATATCTCGCTACCATTACCGTGTTGATAATTAACTAACACTAATGCTTGATCTTGATGTACGCCCACACGTCCTTGTCGATAACCTTTTAAGCCACATTGATCGATCAGCCAACCAGCTGCAAGTTTTACCTTATTTGCTCCTTGTCGATAATACGGCATATTAGGATAGCTGGCATGTAACTCGGCAAAAATCTCCTGCGTTACGATAGGATTTTTAAAAAAACTGCCGCAATTAGGCAATTTTTGAGGATCTGGCAGTTTTGATTGTCTAAGGGCAATCACTTGCTCAACTACTTGGGCAGCACTAGCATCGCTCGCTAATTGATCTAGCCCTTGATAACTGAGTTTAGCTTGCCACTGTTTTGATAAACGCAAAGTTACCGAGATGATAAGCCCTTGCTGTGCAAGTTCATTTTTAAAGATGCTATCTCGATAAGAAAACTGACATTGCGCCTTTGTTAACGTGTGTAGCTGTTGGCTTGAGAACTCATACCAAGTAACGCATTCGACAACATCTGCTATTTCAACTCCATACGCGCCGATATTTTGTACTGGCGCCGCCCCGACACTACCGGGGATCAAGGCAAGATTTTCAATACCATGATAACCATGCGCTAAACAATAGCACACTAATTGATGCCAGTTTTCGCCACAGCTCGCCGTCAATAATACCGAATCTTCAAATTCTTGTACTTGGATACCAGCAAAATCTGGATGAATAATAATCGGGGTATTTTCTTCGATAAAGAGTGTGTTACTGCCTTCCCCTAAAATATAGAAATTTTCATTGGCGAGCGGGAATATCTCGTTTAGTTCTTCAAGTGTTTGAGGCGTATAAAACCTTGGGCAAATAGCAGAAATTGCAAAACTGTTATGCTCAGTGAGTGGAAATTGCTGAAAAACTTTCATGATCAATAAACTGAAAAATTTGCCGCATTGTAATGTAAATCAAACAACTTAGATATCTTTAAACGGCAAATTAATCTGTCACTGCTAGCCAAGTTTACGAACGGGCAGCTTAATAATATTGGTACGATCATGATAATATTTATTTCGATAACTTTCGGCATCAATATTTTCACTATGATTAATGACCACGCCAGCAACCGGTGCATTAACCTGACGTAACAACCGCAGCCCAGCGCTAATTTGTTCCCGCTTAGTTTTGCTACCATGCACTATATATAAAACACTATCTACCGAACGTGAAATGATCACCGCATCACTCACCGCATTGACCGGTGGCGTTTCAATAATAATGCGATCATAAAAATTACTAAACACTTTGATCAACATATTAAAACGTTTCATCGACAAAAATGCCAACGGGTTAGCTGGGGTGATCCCCGAAGTTAAAATATCAAGTTTGACATGCTTGTCACGCACAATACATTCATTGATTTGATGAGTTTTCGCCAATAAATTGGATAAACCAGGTCGGTGCATATCAAGTTTTAAGTTTTGATAAATCGTTGGATGGCGCATATCCGCTTCGATTAACAGCACCTTTTCCATTTCGCTAAATGAACGAGCCAGTTGTAACGCAACGGTTGATTTTCCTTCGTTCGGCACTGAGGAGGTTATCGCAATCACTTTCGGTACTTTTTTCGACTGATTAAACAGTAATGAAGTGCGTAACGTTCTGATAGCCTCGGTAAATCGGCTATCGGTTTGATAATCGTCTTTACTAGGATCGCTTGGTTTTACTTTGAATTTAGGTAAAACCGCTAAAATGTCAGCTTCATTAAAATTATCGAGTTTACGGCGAGAATTTAGCGTATCCATCAGCAATTCTCTGATCATCACTACCATAGAAATCATGACCAGACTCATTATCATTCCCATCATCACCATCAAGGTTTTGTTTGGCGCTATTGGCGATTTTGGTGTAATAGCTTTATCGATAAAACGAACATAAAAATTCGATTTGTAATTACCCATGGCATCGGTTTCTTTTAAGCGCACTAAATAATTACTATACAGTTCTTTATTGGTTTCTACTTCGCGTTGAAGCTGTGAAAATTTATTTTTCAGTCTGCTAATGCGTAAATATTCTTGCTTTGTTTTCGCCA
This sequence comes from Thalassotalea sp., assembly GCA_050300315.1. Taxonomy (GTDB): domain Bacteria; phylum Pseudomonadota; class Gammaproteobacteria; order Enterobacterales; family Alteromonadaceae; genus JBNKXM01. The sequence goes on from JBNKXM010000097.1 coordinate 3,559, forward strand.
TGCGTTGATTAGTCGCTTTCACTTTTTCCAACGAGGTAAAATATTCTTTTTCTAGCGCAAGCACTAAGCCGTTAACTTGACGCGCAATGTTTTGTCGTAATGACGCTAACTCAGCTTCTACCGACATGCGCTTCGGGTGTTTGGGGCCATATCGCTGAGAAAGCTCGTTATATTTACGTTCAAGTTGTTCTTCAGAGCGGCGCAACTGTAAATAAGTCGGGTTACTGTTAATCTCTTGCAGCTCAGCGAGTTGTCGATGATCAGTTTTATACTTTTGAATATATTGATACATGACTTTCAAATCATCGACTTTCTTTGACGCCTGTAACGAAGAATAGGTTAATTCCGTTAGCTCAGATTCAATTAACCCTGCAATTCCTTTGATATCAACAATACCTTCTTGTTCACGAAACACTTGCAACGCTTGCTCTGACGCTTCTAGTTTTTTTGCCAGTTCTTCGAGTTGATCAACCAACCATTGCGATGTGCTTTCTTTTGACGCGCTATGAATTTCGTCTTGATATTGTAAATAAGTTTGGCCGATCTGATTGGCAACTTGTCGAGATAACTCAGGATCATAAGACGTAAAACTAATTTTCACCAACTCAGTATCAACGATAGGTGTGATGGTCAAACTGCTTTGAAAAATTGCCACGACTTGCTCAATTGACGGACGATCATCGCTGTTATTCTCGTCTGCAAGAAAGGCTAATTTGTCATTAAATTTACCGCTGCTAAAAGCCCAATGTGCGGTTAAATTTAGATTTGTTACTACCCGTTCAGCAAATTTTCTTGACCGCAATAATTCATATTGAGTTTTAATTTGTTCCCAACTCGCGGTAGATTCATTAAACGCATCTTTAATCGATAGCGTATTCGCTGGTTTATTGCTGCCAATTTGTAAAATGGCGGTAGAGCGATAAAGCGGTTTTAACAAGGAGGCATAAAAAGCCACGGCACAAGTTATTAACAGTGTCGCGGTGATAATTTTCCAACGCATAGTCCACAAAGGGCTTAAAACTTCTTTTAATGCCACTTCTTCTTGGGCGGATTGCGCCGTTATTTGCTCTTGCTTGTTCAAAAGAAACTTTGCTCTATCTCTATAATGTCATCGGGTTTAATTACTGTCATTACCTTACCGTCGATAACGACACTTTTACCATCTACTATCCTTGTAATTTTCCATGCTGTTTTCGATGCTCTACTGGCTAAGCCACCAGCGAGTGCAATCGCTTTATCTAACGTTAAATCATCCTGATACGGATATCCTCCGGGTCTATTTACCTGACCATGAATGAAAAACGGTCGGTATTCGACGATGGAAACCGTTACTTGCGGATCAATCAAATAATCACCAAGCAAACCATTACGGATCGTTTGCTCCAGCGTTTTTGACGATAATCCTATCACCTTAATATCTTCCAAAAATGGAAAGGTGATAAATCCTGATTTATTAATTTTCACCTTGATGGTGAGATCCGGTTCACCATAAACTGAAATTAATATCTTATCTCCTGCGCCTAATAAATAATCAGCAGCATACGTAAAATGAGTCGCTAACAATAACAGAACCGCAAAAAATCGCATACTTTTTATCCAACTCATTAGAGACTCACGTTATAACCGAGCGAAACACTCGTCCGTTGATAGTCCAATACAGGCACAGTATTATCTAAATCTTCAAAACGATAACCTAGATAAACTGACCACCTTTCGCTGCCTTGATAATTTATTCTCGCGGCAAAATAGCGATAATTTTCTTCCTCGATATAATCATTAAAAACAATATCTTCGTTATTGAGTCCTACGTCTACTACCCCACTAAGGTAACTATTAAACTGACTGCTAAGTGTTAATTGATGACTGTCCACCACACGATAGCTATTGGTTAAACGATTAGCTTCTTGAAAATCTCGTTGTGAGTTTAGTGTAATATCGATAGTTTCAAGCGGTAACCAGCGTAGATCAAAACGCCACTTAAACGCACTATCATCACTAAAGCTAGATTGCTCAAATTGTAACTTCTGATAGCCCAGTAATAACGCCATGCGAGTGGCAACTGTGGTTTGCCACTTAACACCAAGTAATGCAATTAGCTTTTGCTTATCCTGTATTGGGTTCTCAGTGAAACTAATTTGCTGATAAGATAATTCGCTCGCCAAATAGGAATGCTCAGAAAGTAAATAATCAAACGATGTATTCACATAGCTAAGCTGATAATCGAGTACTCGGGTAAGTGCTCTTCTTGATTTATAACGACTAGTTTCATCGCCCAGTTCAAGCGTCAACTTAGCGATAGAGTCTTGTCGGCCATGCAAATAACCAATACTTTTCGCGCTATAAATGCGTTCGTCGCCAGTCACTAATGACGCCCCAGCGCCCAAAGACAATCCGGTACCTCGTTGCTGATATTGGCTCTGAAACAAACCTCTTAGAAAAATGCTGTGGCTATCAGAAAATTTGAACTGATACGTTGGCGTTAAGCTAATGTTACTATGGTTATCTTGTGAGAATTGCTGATATTTAGCGTGAGACAAGTTTGCCTTTAACGATAATAATTGTTGTTCGAATTGACTCTGCATAAACGCATTGGTACTAAGCTTAACATAAGCAGTTGATTGCGTTTGCTGATGAGTGTAAAGAAAATTGTCGATAGTACCGAGTTCAGGAAGCACACTTATCTGAAATAAATTGCCTGATTGCGTAGCAAACATATCTTGAGCAGAACTCGACAAACTGATGATATTCATGAAAATCACGAAACTTATCACCGATCTATCACAAACTTGACGCCAAAACATCGCTACATTTCACTACACTTTGTTATTATTATCCTTCCATTGCATAGTATTTCCTTATAAAAGACAAGTTTTAAACAAATTTTTTACATTTGTCCAACGAAAAGCTTACAAATTTAGCATTTAGTGCGAAGAAAATCGGTCAATAATAGCACACCACAGCATTTTAAGATGACGGCTCAAAT
>JBNKXM010000098.1:0-6518 GCA_050300315.1 Thalassotalea sp.
AAAGCAAATTTACCCAGATAAAGAGGCTCCGTTAGGAGCCTTTTTATTGATTGGCAAAAAATAACAACTCAATCTTATGTTTTTAAAAATCGCATCGCTAAGTGCATGGTAAAATACATAATTAAATACATATCATAGTAATAGAAAATTAGATCGGTGTTTTCAAATTATGATAAGTTAGCGTAATAAATCACTTAATAGTTTTATCTTTATGTTCAAAAAAACAATAATCTCCGTCAGCTTATTACTCATTAACACCAGTGTTTTTGCGACAGCTACGTCAACCGATTGGATGCCACCAGCCAGTTTTACCCATGGCGTAGAGGGACCTGCCGTTGATAAAGATGGAAATCTGTATGCCGTCAATTTTTTTGAAGAAGGCACCATAGGGAAAATTCGTGACAAAAATAATGCCGAAGTTTTGCTAAAGCTACCAAACGGTTCGATTGGTAACGGTATCCGATTTGATCAACAAGGCAAAATGTATATCGCCGACTACGTTAACCACAATATCTTGCGCTACGATAACGTGACAAAAGAGTTAACTGTTTATGCTCATAACAAACAAATGAATCAACCTAATGATATCGCCATCATGGATAATGGTATTTTATTTGCGAGCGATCCAAACTGGTCAAAAAGTACAGGTAATTTATGGCGCATTAATAATGATGGTTCAACTGATTTACTTGAACAAGACATGGGCACCACTAATGGTATCGAAGTAAGCCCAGACAACCGCTATTTATATGTTAATGAAAGTGTACAAAGGAATGTTTGGCGTTATCGCATTGATCAATCAGGTAATATCAGTGACAAACAGCTATTTCACCACTTTAGTGATCATGGTATGGATGGTATGCGTACCGACAGTAAAGGTAATCTTTATATCGCTCGCTACGGTGCTGGTATTGTTGCCGTGCTTTCGCCTCAAGGTGAATTGATCAACACAATCAAACTAAAAGGGCAGCATCCAACGAACGTGGCATTTGGTGGTAAAGATGGCAAGCAAGTATTTGTAACCATGCAAAAACGCGCAACGATAGAAACATTTTTCGCCGATACTCCAGGAAGAAACTTTCGGTAGTGGAGATAGGTTAATAAGTAATTAGTTTAGGTCGTGTTATACTATATCTGCATCAATTATATTTATGTTTAGTTATTATTGTGAGTTGTCGTGAAGCATTGTCATAAAATACGCTCTGCAGTTTACCTTTATATCATGCATTTTAAACTCATCTTATCGCTAACGATTAGTTTAGCGCTCTCATTAAATGCTAGCGCCGCCTCCAAAGTTGAACTATTTTTAGTGACCGAACATTTACCCCCTTATCAAATTGTTGATAACAATAATCAACTCTCTGGTTTTTCTGTGGAATTGGTTCAAGAAGTATTAAAACGAAGCAAAATAAATTACCAAATGCATGCCTATCCATGGGTGCGCTCATATAATTTAGCGATTCAAAAGCCCAATCACTGTATTTTTTCTATTGCTCGTCTACCAATTAGAGAGCAGTTGTTTCAATGGCTAGGAACAATAACCGAAGTAAATAATGCGGTTATCTGGGGATTAAAAAACAATAAACGTCCTAAAATCACCAATATTGACCAAGTAAAAAACTATTTAACGGCGGTCAATAAAAACGATGTCACCCATTTAGGCTTAGTTGAACGAGGTTTTGTTGAAAATAAAAACCTCTATGTACTTGAACATACTAATTCATTAATCAACCTGTTGTTTACGCGACCTGAGATTGATTTTATTGTCGCCGATGACATTACTATCAGCTATCGTGCAAAACTTGCAGGAATTGATATCAATGATCTAGAACGCGTGTTCGAGATAAAAGATTTACCACTTAATTTCTATCTCGCATGCAGTAAGCAAACAACAAGTGCCATTACCAGTAAACTAACGCAAGCATTAAATGAAATTCATGCCGACGGCTTCTATGCAAAAACACTTGCTAAATGGCAACCACAAATGATCCATACTAAGTAACCTCGGCTTCGCATAAGGAATGCGGATCAAATAGCGTTTCTTCTACATCCAAGTACATTCCAAACACATTCAGGTATTACCCAGCTGCTAAAATCGTCCTGTCTGATAATCTCTAAATGCCTGATTGATTTCTTCACGGGTATTCATAACAAAAGGCCCGCCACGAGCAACCGTTTCATTTAATGGTTTTCCGGCAACCACTAAGAATCGGCTATCTTTTTCAGCAGTCAGCTTAACATGTTCACCGTGCGATAAAACCGCAAGTTGGCCAGCGTTAACTTTTTTCGATGAGTCGCCAATCATAACGCTGCCATCAATCAGATAAATAAACGCATTATGCTCACCAGCGATGTCTTGCTCTAAGACATTATTAGCACTAAGTTTTACATCCCAATAAGTCGGATTAACAAAATCATTTGTTATCACACCTCTAGTACCGTTTGCCGTCATTCCCGCTATCACTTTGATGGAATCACCATTGGCGTAATGCTCAACCGGAATATCACTGTTTTTCATTTCCTGATAGTTCGGCGCTGTCATCTTGTGTGCGGCAGGTAAGTTTATCCACAACTGAAAACCAGCTAATAAACCATCTTCTTGCTCAGGCATTTCTGAATGAATAATGCCCTTACCCGCTGTCATCCACTGAATATCACCCGCTTCAATAACACCTTCATTCCCTTTGTTGTCTTGATGACGCATTTTGCCAGCAAGCATGTAAGTTACGGTTTCAAAACCACGGTGCGGATGAGCGGGAAATCCACCAATGTAATCTTGTGGTTTATCAGAGCCAAACGCATCTAACATTAAAAATGGATCTAACATATCAAGATAAGGTGTGCCGATCAGCCTGGTTAATTGCACGCCATCACCATCTGACACTCTTAGCCCATCAATTAACTGTATTACTTCTCTTACCTTATTCATGATTTTCTCCTTACGCCGTTTCTGCCAACATTAGCTCAGCAACTTGCTGCTGTGCACTGTTTGTTGCGTCACTGCTATTAAGATCAATTTTTGCCGCATCGATAACAATAACGTCGTCGATACCAATAAAACGCATCACTTGTTGCAAGTAACGTGTCGCAAAATCCATTTCACTGCCAATAGGCACGCCGCCAGAAGCCATGACTAAATACGCTTTTTTGCCCGTTAACAGGCCTTGAGGGCCATTTTCAGTATACTGAAACGTTAACCTTGCTCGTGCCACTAAATCGATCCACGCTTTTAACACTGCAGGTACACTAAAATTATAGACGGGTGAAGCGATAACAATATGATCAGCATGCTGTAATTCTTTCACTAAACTGTCTGATAATGCCAATACATCGAGATGATCTTGTGCTCTGTCTTCAGGTGCCGTGAAGTTAGCGCCAATCCACTGTTCGTCGATAAAAGGTAAGCCCGTAGCTAAATCTCTTTGTACAACTTGCTCTACTGAATAATGTTTAGTCAATTGATTAACCACTAACTCAGACAGTTGACGAGTTAATGAACCTTGTTTTCTGCCACTTGAATTGATCTGTAAAATCGTTTGCTTAGCCATAATTATTTCCTCAATCTATTTTGCTATTCAGAGCACGAGTTAGCGCACTCTGAGATGATTATTTAAAAACTATTTACTTGCCTTTGGCATGCCGTTGTCAATCGAGACATAGCCCGCGCCGTTAGCTACCAAGAATAAAAAGCCGCCGGCAATTGCAATATTTTTCATAAACATGATCGATTGCATTTGATCAGCAAAATTAAAATGAAAGATTAATGCCGATAAAATGGTAAAACCTGCCAATAAAAATGCCACTATTCGCGTTTTATAACCAATGATGATCGCAAGGGCGCCGGCAATTTCAGTGAAGATAACTAACGGAAGTAGTTGTCCTGATATTCCCATCGCTTCCATATAACCTGCGGTTCCTTGATAACCAGTTATTTTGCTTATACCAGCCATTAAGAACATCACACTAATTAAAATTCTGCCGATTAAATTGCCGTAGTTTTCAATTGTCTTCATAACGATTCTCCGATAAATAAATGTATTTCGATAAAGATGTTGCTATTGTACCGTTACAAAAAATACAATAAACAGTGGATAATCGAACTTATAGTTCTCAATTAAAGAACAATAAAGGTGGTGCAATGAATCCTTTCGAAGACATGCAGACGTTTATTCGTATCGTTGAAGCAGGCAGTATTACTAAAGCCGCCGAGCAGCTCGACACAGTAAAATCTGCGGTAAGCAGACGACTAACAGAATTAGAAAAACGATTAGGAGTGACGTTACTCACCCGGACAACACGTAGCCAAACGTTAACCGAATCGGGGCGTAGCTATTATCAACAAAGTTTGCGCTTGATTGACGATTTATCTGAAATTGAATCAACGATCAGTTGTCAGAACCAAGCCTTGTCTGGTCGAATAAAAATAGCCGCGCCATTATCGTTTGGTCTTACTCATCTTAGCCAAGCGCTAAGAAAGTTTAATGAAATTCATCCTGATGTTTATTTTGATCTTGATTTTAATGATCGAAAAGTTGATTTGATCCAAGAAGGTTTTGATCTTGCCATTCGCATTGCCAAGCTTGAAGATTCTTCACTGATCGCCAAACGCCTGTTTACTGCTCGCGCTATCTTATGCGCAAGCCCGATTTATTTAGCCAAACACGGTACGCCCAAATCTCCTGAAGATCTTCTTCATGACCATGTCAAAGTCAACTACACCGGCGGACGACAAACTTGGCACTTTATCGCAGAAGATGGCAAAAAAACGGCGTTAGACTTACCTGCCATTATCAGTGCCAATAATGGTGATTTTCTTTGTCAAAGCGCAATTGATGGCCTTGGACTGATCATGTCACCCGACTTTATCTGTTATAAAGCCATCAGACAAAAACAGTTGCTACCTTTGCTAAGTGAATACCTTTGTGACAACACCATCGAAGGATATGCCATCTACCCACAAACCCGCCATTTATCACAACGGGTGAGAAGTTTAGTTGACTACCTTGGCCAATATTTTGGTGATACGCCTTATTGGGCATTAGATTAGCACTAGCGTATTCATGGGACTATTAACGGGTGAAGATCTCTATCCGCCAGCCATTTTACGCTTGTTGACCATCATTCAGCACTTTGAAAATTATCACTTGATTCCATCGCTTCAATGTTAATGATCTTCGAACGGTTCATAGTAACTTTAAAGCGCTGACAATAGTGTTCTTTATGCTTGTTTTTCTGAACAACAACTATATTCATTTGATAGCGTCGCTCGACCCCTTGATTGGAAATTTTCGTACCTTCAAGTGAGTACAAACGCCCTTCGCCTTTCTTTAAGAAGCGTACAAAAGGTGTCAGAGAAAAAAACAGCTGATGCTGTAATTCTTCAAAACCAGGCATAAATTCCTTCGCGATTATTTTTGTTTCACAACGAAAATGTAATAACTGAGCCGATTGTTGATTCTGCTGACGACGTTTTTGAAATAGCTCATCAACATAATGTGGCAGCGCTTTTTCATTGATATATTCAAGCCATATTGTTTGGTAAGCCATTTTTGCTTTGCTTAAACTATCGCTAAAAACATGCTGCCATTTCGGTCGACCTCGTTGCACCCAGCGCCATACGATACGCATTAAGTCATCTCTAAATATGTCTCTTAGCCCATAAAGCAGACCTAAAAACATGATCAGTAATAACGTTACTTCAGCATGCGCAGTGCGAGAATTAAGGACAATTGCCATCATACCGCCCATAATAATGGCGGTTACCGTACCACGAACCAAACGCTTTAAGTGCTCATCTAAATTGAAGGTTTCTTTTTTAAAAACAACACCGAACTCACTCAAGCGTTCCAATAGCCGCATTTTATTGGTGATACGATTTGGATCTTCTAGGGTTATGTGTGAATTGTAATTTGCGTCTTCTCGGTACTTACTTTCACTACGACACAACTCAAAAATTGCATCTCGTGCATGGGTTTGCTCTGTACTTTTTGGCCCATGTGCAAGCAAATTTAAAAACGACTGCTCAGTATACCAACTAAGGTAATTATCGACATTTTCAAAATATGAGCTGAGTTTTTGATCGGGTGGTGTATAGCGCCGAAGTCTTTTCAGTAAGTTTTGCGTTTGTTCGAGAAGTTCTGATGCGGCTTGATAAAAAAGATCGACATCTTGTTCTTGTAAACACTGCTTTAAATCATTATCCATTGCCAAGCGAAATTGGTAGGCATATAAATTAAGGTTGCTACGATAATCTAACTCTTCGCCTTTAGTTTGACTGATAAACCGACTACGCACCAAAGGCAGATGTACCTCTTGAGAAAAATACGCGAGATGATTTTTTATACTGCTGTGAAACAAGTTATCTTCAGGCAAAGTGATCGCATTAATGCCCATTTCATCGGGTATAGAAAAATATAAATCAAGCTGTTGTAACTCTTGTGGAAGTAATTGTTGGCTGACTTTAAACGATAAGTTTTCATCTTGTACTAAAGAGACAATTTTCACCTGATAACGGTTCC
>JBNKXM010000099.1:0-6493 GCA_050300315.1 Thalassotalea sp.
CACATCATGTTGCCAAGCGATTTTGGTTAACTCACCTAATGTGCGTAATTCACTAAACTGCGCTTCATCATTAGCATCAGCAATCGAGCCTGGACGTAAGCCGTCACCTAATGAAAACGAAACATCGTACGCCTTACAGATCTGACAAATTTCTTCAAAATGCGTATATAAAAAATTCTCTTTATGATGTGATAAACACCATTTCGCCATGATAGATCCGCCGCGCGAGACTATGCCGGTAACACGTTTTGCCGTCATAGGTACATAGCGCAGTAATACCCCAGCGTGAATAGTGAAATAATCCACACCTTGTTCCGCTTGCTCAATCAAAGTGTCGCGAAAAATTTCCCACGTCAGATCTTCAGCGACGCCGTTGACTTTCTCTAACGCTTGATAAATCGGCACAGTGCCAATTGGTACGGGAGAATTACGAATGATCCACTCTCGCGTTTCATGGATATAGCGGCCTGTGGATAAATCCATCACAGTATCGGCACCCCATTTGGTTGACCACACTAGCTTTTCGACTTCTTCTTCAATCGATGAACTCACTGCAGAATTACCAATATTAGCGTTCACTTTGATCAAAAAGTTGCGACCTATGATCATTGGCTCGCATTCAGGGTGATTGATATTGGCAGGAATAATCGCCCGTCCTTCGGCAACCTCTTGGCGGACAAACTCAGGGGTGATTTCCTGTGGAATATTAGCGCCAAAGCTTTCACCCGGATGTTGATGTTTGAGCACTTCATCTTGCATCTCGGCGCGATTAGTATTTTCACGAATGGCAATATATTCCATTTCTGGGGTAATAATGCCTTGCCTAGCATAATGCATTTGCGTGACATTTTTACCTGCTTTGGCTTTACGCACTTTTGGTAAGTTTTCAAAACGAATATGATCTAAACCTTCATCCGCAAGGCGTTGTTGTGAATAACCTGAGCTTGCGCCGTTAAGCACTTCACTATCATTACGCTGCGCTATCCACTGTGCTCGTAATTTGGGTAAGCCTTGATAGACATCGACAGTCACCTCTGGGTCGGTATAGACGCCCGAAGTATCATAAACACGTACCGGCTCATTGGCTTGAAAGATTGGCTGCTGTTCACTACCGCCAATGAAGGTATCGCCGATGGATATTTCTCGCATTCCGACACGAATATTGTGCAATTTTCCAGCAATATAAACTTTTTTTGAATTAGGATAACTTTGGCCAGAAACGTCGTTAATAAATGCCTGTGCTTGAGCACGACGCTTTCGACGTGATAAAGGGGTTGTTGCTTGGGTCATGTGGTTGCCTTTTTAGTTTTGTTGATAGTTACAAATAAAAAGACGGAGTGTAGATATGGAGATATAACGAAAGCGCTCGATATATTCACCTTGTTCCCTTACGCAGATATTAGTCTGATCAGGTTCTACGGATCCCGCAAATGCGATCTCAGCTTTATCTTTGCGTTCAATATTCATAGAATGGTGAATAGTGACGCGTCAACAAAGCACTCCGACAAGTAGTGATGGTAATCTATGAGAATGTCAGCTCAGTTGCAAGTTAAATAACGACAAATATTGCACATTCAACGCAAAAAGATATACATTATACATCAATTGATATAATCATAAGTACATACTAAAAAAGAAGAATTCGATATGACACTTAAACCTAAAGCTATGCTGTTCACTACCTTGCTGGCGTTATCGCAATTTAGTACCACCAGCTGGGCAGACAACCTATTTGGCACCGCTAACCATGGCTCGAGACAAGATGTACTGCGCGGCTCAATTACCCCAGAACGCGCTTGGTGGGATTTAAGCCATTACACTCTCGATATTCACGTTGACCCGCAAACGCGTACCATAGCAGGCACCAACACTATGTCTTATCGCGTGTTGGCAGACAGCAAAGATTTACAAGTTGAGCTGCAAGCGCCGATGCAAATAACTAAGGTTGAGCAAAACGGTAAAGCATTGTCATTTCGCCAAGACGGCTATAGCTATTTTATCACGCCAAGTGCCAAGCAAGCGATAGGCTCTGAACAATCGATAGTGATGCATTTTTCAGGAGCACCCACAGTTGCCAAACGAGCGCCTTGGGATGGCGGCATTACCTGGAGTAAGGATGACAACGGCATTGATTTTATTGCCTCGAGTAATCAGGGAATAGGTGCGAGTATTTGGTGGCCAAACAAAGATCACGGCTACGATGAGCCTGACAATGGTGTTGATATTAATGTCGAAGTGCCTGAGCATTTAGTCGACGTCTCTAATGGTCGATTAATCGATACAACACACAATAAACAAGCAAAAACAAAAACCTACCACTGGCGTGTCGTTAATCCAATCAACAACTATGCTATTAGCATCAATATCGGCGATTACGTGCACTTTGGCGAGACCTATCAAGGTGAAAATGGCAAACTCGACATGGATTATTGGGTGCTAAGAGATAATCTGAATAAAGCCAAGAAGCAATTCAAAGAAGCTAAGCGCACCATTGAAGCGTTAGAGTACTGGTATGGCCCATATCCGTTTTATCAAGACAGTTACAAATTAGTGGAAGCACCGTACCTTGGTATGGAGCATCAAAGCGCTGTTACCTATGGCAACGGCTATCAAAATGGTTATTTAGGCAGAGACCGAAGCGACGCTGGCCCTGGGATGTTATTTGATTTCATCATTGTTCATGAATCAGGCCACGAATGGTTTGCTAATAATGTCACCAGTAAAGATATTGCTGACATGTGGATCCATGAAAGTTTCACCAACTATGCGGAAAGCTTATTCCTTGAATATCATTTTGGCAAAGAAAAAGCCTTCCAATATATCCGAGGGCAACGTCGTAACATTTATAACCAGCAGCCGATCATAGGTCAGTACAATATTCACAGTGAAGGCTCGAGTGATATGTACGATAAAGGCGGCAACATGTTACACACCATTCGCCAAATCGTTAACGACGATAAAAAATGGCGTGAAATATTACGTGGCATCAGCAAAACCTTTTACCACCAAACTGTCACCACAGAGCAGATTGAACACTACATTAGTCAGCAGTCTGGTAAAGATTTTACTAAAGTTTTTGATCAGTATTTAAGAGACACTCGCGTGCCGACATTTGAATACTATGTTAAAGACGACAAAATACAATTCAGATGGAACAATGTCAGCGCTGATTTTGATATGCCGATTCGTGTTTTTATTAACGACCAAGCAACGTGGCTTACCCCAACCACTCGCTGGTCAGCGCTTAAAATCAAGGAAAAACACCCACGTTTTAATCTAGATGAAAACTTCTATGTCTATAGTCTGAATCTACAGGGGCGGTAATTATCTATCCAGAAGCACGGAGCAAATGTTGCTTCGTGCTAGTTGTACGTTCCAGCCAGTTACTGATTCTTTCACAACGTTCTATATTCAATTCTCCTTAACTACAAACTAGATACAAATAATATCGCTTTAAACGTTGCTAAAATTCTAGAGATCAATAACATTAGCTAACAACACTGCGTCTTCGAAGCCCCTATTGCATGGTTCAAATAAAATTTATTAACACAGTCACAATTGTTTTGGCCTTATTGTCTCTGTCAGTTAATAACGTGCATGGCGCTGATAATAAAACAATTAGCAAACAGGTGAGTGAAGTCTCCGCTATTTGTCTTACATCTCCGTTTGATTGTTTAACAAACGTTGACGAGGTATTACAGGCATTACCACCAAATAGCCGTATGTATTTTGAAGTATTGCAATATAAGTTTGAGGCCTTACTTAACTTACAAAAAATGGATATTTTGTATCAAGAATCCAAGCAATGGCTTAATAAACCTAACCTGCCATTTTTATTTCAGATATCCAATGCAATCTATTTTGCGAAAGCAGCGTTAAGGATGGGTGATAAAGCAGCTAGTGTTGACAGTTATCTGTTTGCCAAATCACTGCTTGGTCAAATGAATAAAGAATACCCTTCCCCGATTAGAATGGTGCAATTTGCTAATTTACAAATGCAGCTCGATGAGTTTCAACAAGCATACGAGCTGATGCTGACATTAAAGAAAAAATACCAAAACAGTCCAGATAGTTATTTTATGCTTGAGTTACATGGCAACTTAGGCCATGCAGCCAACAATTTAGGCTATACCGAAGCTGCGTTGATATATTGGCAAGAAGCAGTAAAGTGGGCAAAAATATATGCAAATAAGCAACAAATTGCAGTGACTTTGTTTAACCTTGCTGATATCCATGAGCAACTAAAACAGTACCCACAAGCGGTTGAACATTTTAAACAAGCCAGAGCTGTTGCCCTTAACGCTGGTGATGAAGTTAAAGCAAACCAAGCTAATTATCATTTAGTTCGAGTATTGATTAAACAGGAAAAGTTTTGCCAAGCTAATTCCTTATATACAGAAGTAAACACTGACATTCTTCCGCAAAAGCCTAATTACCCATTTAAAAATCTTACGGATGCGTTTGCTAAATGCCAGCCTTTCTTAGCAGAAAACTAATAGCTGAGCTGAAATATTTGGACGGCGATCATTTATCGTCAAACAGCACAACAGTGCCTATATTTTGCAACACAAACTGTTATTTTCTACATGTACAACATTCATTAACAATTTATTATCATATTTAACTCTCTGTTTTTTATTAACATTTAAACAAATGTACAAATAACTACAGAAATTCGCTCGTTTAACATTGATAAAAAAATAGAGTTCAATACTATTGATACAAATAAACGAAAAAGTTACCTATAAGAATTACATGAGAATAGTTAGTCCGGTGCGATTTATCAGCATAGTTATCATTTTTTTCGGACAACTTTTTTGTCAAGCTCAAGCCAACGTCAATAATAAAACCTCACTAAATAAAGAATTAACCATCATCTCTTCAATTTGTAAGAATTCTCCGTTTGACTGTTTAGCAAATGTCGATGACCTGCTAAATACCATCCCTTCAAATAGTCGCATTTATTTTGAGGTGTTACAGTACAAATACGAAGCGTTATTTAACTTACAACACAATGAAGCGCTTTATAACGAGACAAAAAAATGGCTCAACAACGACAAGCTACCAATCTTGTTTCAAATTACTAATGCAATTTATTTTGCTAAAATCGCTTTAGATAAAGGGGAAAAAGAAGCGAGTGTCGAAAATTATTTATTAGCTAAGTCTTTACTCGGCCAAATAAATGAGCAATATCCTTCACCAATTCGCTTAGTACAATTCGCTAATTTACAAATGATGCTCAAGGAATATCAGCAAGCATACGATTTGTTACTAGGCTTAAGTAAAAAATATCAAAACAGTCCTGATAGTCATTTTATGCTCGAGATGTTTGGTAATTTAGCACATATCACAGACAAATTAGGTCGACATCAAGAAGCGATTACTTACTGGCAACAAGCAAAAAAATGGAGTGAAATATTCGGTAATAAACAGCAAATTGCCGTCGTGTTATTTAACATGGGCAATAGTTATTATTGGCTCAAGCAGTATCCGCAAGCGGCTGACTATTTTAACAAGGCAATCGAGGTGTCATTAATCGCTGGTGATAGCACTAAAGCAAACCAAGCGCGAATGAGTTTGATCAATACTTTGCTCAATCAACAGCAAGATTGCCAAGCAAAACAACTCTATCAGCAGATTGATATCACGTACTTATCTAAAACCATGCTTGAAGAATTTAACGCGTTAAAACAGCAAATCAACTGCTAGTTAACCTCATATATGGTCTCCTCCTGTATTGCAAGGTGAGTTATCATTTCGCACAAAAGCCCAAACGGAATCCGCCCCAATGCTGGCCGTTAACAAAAATAGGGGCGGACACGTCATGCATAATTTCGCCCGTGTCTCGTTTATAGGTCTGCAAAAGAAATTTTTCGGTATGTTGTCCACATCGACTACCTGTAGGATCGTCAAAAATTCGTTTTGTACGATTGTTGACTATGTCAATCGCGTAATCGCCAGTCAGTGGCTGTGAAAAACATGCATTATGGGTAGGGAAATAGCCATTTTTATCAACGGCTCCGGCATAAATGACTTGGGGGTTTTCACTTATTATCGGCTCTTGAATGTTAGGAAGCACTTGATCGGTAAAGCCATCAAACGCCGTCGAATACTTTTGGGGATCTGTATTGGCAATTTTCTGGTAGTTAACATCAAATAATGCCTGCTGAGATATCTCGCCACTTTTTATCTTAGCTGCAAATAACTGCCCGACCGCGTCGGCTGCTTGCTGAGTAATTTTTGCCATCTGATCGGTTAACGTATTGGTATTAAAATCGGCTAATTCAACAAAAATAGCTTCGGTGCTACTGGCGAGTAGATCACCTTTTTCGGCGGCTTGCTTAGTTTCTTCGCCCTTAGTCACTAAAAAGTCATGTAAGTTAACTATGGCTGATGAGATTTCATCCGTGGTGGCATTGTGCTCTTGCAAAGCAAAACTGATTTGATCACTGGCAGCAGAGGCTTGCGCCATCAAGTCATTGGTTTGTTCTAA
>JBNKXM010000100.1:0-6480 GCA_050300315.1 Thalassotalea sp.
ATTACCATTGAAGAATTTGCCTTTGCCAGTCTATTTCCTGTAGAAAACGAAGCCAAGCTATTGGTTTGTAAGCAGCCTAATGAAGATCTGCTGTTATTAATCGTGAAAGAAGGTTGTTTATATTTTCATCGTCGGCTCAGAGGTTTAGAGCGGATAGAAACAATGAGTGAACATGAATTGGGGGTGGGGATCATAGATTCGCTTAGTTTAGAAATTCAGCGTTCAACTGATTACTTTGAACGTCAACTAAAACAAGCTCCAGTACGTTCCATCCAAGTCTTAGTGCCGATGGAAAATGAGGCATACCTTGCTCGACGCCTTGCAGAAAATACCAATGTAGAGGTTAAGCTCTTTGAGATGCCCGACGGTTTTAGCGATTTTCGCGCACATAGCGTTTGTATTGGCGCAACTATGCTAAAGCATAGGGTTGAGGTGGCGTGATGCAAAAACGAACGATAAATTTACTGCAAGACGAACTTTTTCCAAAACAAGCGTTATGGACGTTAAAGCGAGTTGCGCTTTTATGGTTATTGGTTTTAGTGTTGATGATTTCTTGGCTGTTCGCGAGTCAGACACAAGTTAATCAGCGGGCAAAGCAATTAGCGAAAGTGTCAGCACAGAAAAAAGAACGTAATGATTATTTAGCGCGTCTAGAAAAACAGGTCAAAGAAAATCAACCTGATCCACTTCTGCAAGAGAAGCTAGCGACGATAAAATTATTGTTAGCAAATAAAAAATTATTGCATGAGAAATTAACCGATGTCACCTCTACTTATGCCTCGGGCTTTTCATCGGCAATGACTGAACTGTCAGAATTACATCATAAAGATATTAGTTTACAGCAAGTTATCATCACCCCTGAGCATATGATGTTTTCCGGGCTGGCGAAAAAGCCTGACGTAGTACCTGCTTGGTTAGCGGGTTTTGAACAGTCGACATTTTTGTCAGGACAATTATTTGGCCATTTCACTTTGACTGAAAACGAAGATAAAGTAACCCAGTTTACTGTCAGTTCAACGGCTAATTTTGAGCGGGTTGGAGGCTAATTGATGAAAGCGTTATGGCAAAATTACTCCGCCAAATTTTTAGCAATTACGCCGCGAGAGCAGTATTTGATTCTGTTGACCGGAGTCGTGGCAATTGCGTTTAGTCTATACTCGTTTGTTATTGATGACTTATTAATAAAAAAAGCTAAGTTTGATAAACAAATTTCACAAATTGAGTCCAGTCAAAGAGCTGCGCAAACGACTATTGAAATTCTTGAGCAATCTCTGAAAAATAATCCGAATGACGCGGTTGAACAACAAATTGCACAATATCAGCAGAAATTAACCGCTGTTGATGGTGAGTTGTTGTTATTAACATCGGATTTGATTAATCCGATACAAATGCGTTATGCCTTGATTGATTTATTGAAAAGCAAAAAAGATGTTTCGTTATTATCGTTTGAAATTATTGAACCTCAAGCGCTGACATTAAATTCACCAGCTGAAACGCAAAACGCTAATGCAGAGATAAATAATGCTCTTAAAGAAAGTGAGCAATCACTGACTTTATACAAGCATGGCATCAAATTAAAGCTCGCGGGTAAATATTTTGCTTTAAGGGATTATTTAAGTGCATTAGAACAGTTGAAGTGGAAGTTTTTCTGGCAAGTATTTGATTATCAGTTGGTGCAATATCCAAATAGTGAGTTAACAATTGAAATGTATAGTTTAAGTACTAAAAAGGAGTTTATCGGTGTATAAATTCGTCAGTTTATTGTTATCTTGCATCGTGTTTAGTTTGAGCGCGCAATCAGCCGATCCGACCAAGCCGTTTCATCATACTGCTCAAAGTGCATCAAAAGCAAAAAAACAGCAACAACTAGTGTTGCAAACCATAGTTGCTCAGGGGCAGCAAAAAAGTGTTGTGATAAGTGGTAAGTTACTTAATACCGGTGATCAAATAGGCGTATATCAATTGACTGAAATTGCTAATGATTATGTTGTCTTAACATCTCCTGAAAGAGAGTTAACCTTGTCGTTGTTTTCATCGGTAGTGGCGAAATAAAATGAAAAGAATAAAAGCTATGAACAATTTTAAAAAGAGTGCCAGTGTCAGTGTGTTAATGGCGTGTTTAGTCAGTTGCCAGAGTGTACCTCCAGAGCCAACTCATGTTAAAAAAGCACTTGATCAGGCCATAGAAAACACTCAACAAGTTAAAGCTCCTAAGCCTTTATCTGCGGTACCTACCGACATTCAACAAGAATTAATGCAGCAAAGCATGAGCCAAGCGAGACAAAGTTTACTGGCTGAGAAACGTTTAGAAATAGCAGCCAGCAAAGTGAATGCACAGGCCTTTTTCGCAGCATTAGTACAAGATTCTAGCTACAGTGCTGCTGTGCATCCCGATGTTTCAGGCAACATTACCCTTAATTTGAAAGATGTAACTTTAGCTGAAGCGCTTGATGTGATTGAAGAATTGTATGGATACGACATTCGAGTCAGTGGCAAAGTTATTCAGGTTTATCCAGCGGGTATTAGAACCGAAACCATTCCGCTGAACTATTTATTTATCAAACGTTTTGGTACCTCCAGCACAAGTATTAACTCTGGTGGCGTATCTGAAAACGATCCAAACGGTAATAGCGGCCGCAATAATAACAACAGAAACAATAGTAATCGTAATAACAATAATCAAAATAATAACAATCAGAACGGCCAAAATAATCAAAATGGCAATGCCAATAGCGGCATCAATATCTACACCCAAAATGAATCAGATTTTTGGAGTGAGTTAAAAGAAACGTTAACCTCGTTAATTGGTACTAGTGATGGACGTTCAGTCATTGTTTCTCCGCAAGCGGGCTTAGTAACCGTGCGTGCACTACCGAGTGAGATAGCGGCAGTGAAGAAATTTATTGATGATACTCAAACCCATTTGCGCCGTCAGGTGATCATCGAAGCAAAAATCATGGAAGTAACGTTAAATGATGATTACCAGCAAGGGGTTAAGTGGGATCAAGTTTTAGGGCAAGCAAGAAGCACAGATCTGACATTTTCTACCTCAGGTAATATCGCGGGTAATGTCATCTCTTCGGCAATTGGCGGTACTACAGCACTGAGTTTTGTGAATGCTGATTTTTCTGGCGTGATTGATTTACTGCAAACGCAGGGTAATGTTCAAGTATTATCTAGCCCAAGGATCACCGCAACCAATAATCAAAAAGCGGTGATCAAGGTTGGTGAAGATGAATATTTTGTCACTGAAGTATCAAGTACAACTACAACAGGTACGGCAACAACAACAACGCCAGAAGTGCAGTTAACGCCATTTTTCTCTGGTATTGCTTTAGATGTTACGCCACAAATCGACGAAAACGGCGAAGTGATTTTGCACATTCACCCATCGGTTACGTTAACTGATGAACAGATCAAAACGATTCGTCTAGGATCTGATGATTTCTCGTTGCCATTGGCGCAAAGCAGTGTGCGAGAGTCAGATACTATTATTCGGGCAAATTCCGGAGAAATCGTCGTTATTGGTGGTTTAATTGAAACTCGAAAAGTGGACATGGAATCAAAAACACCACTCTTTGGCGATATTCCTTTAGTGGGTGAACTGTTTAAAAGTAAAAGCCAAACCACACAAAAGAAAGAGCTTATCATCATGTTAAAACCTGTGGTTATTGGTCAAGGCACATGGAGTAATCAGTTAAAAGACGCGCGAAAACTGCTTAAAGAATGGTTTCCCGAAGATGAAAGCATCAACAACAAGGCAGAGCAGTAATCGCTAAATTAACCGTATTAAGAAAAGTTACTAAGTTATGTACTTGTATCATTTTGGCCTGAAGGAGCTACCGTTTACTTTAACGCCAAATACAAATTTTTACTTAGGTTTAGCACCCCATAATGAAGCGCTTGCCGTGTTACTGACTGCGTTGAAAACCGGCGAGGGTTTTATTAAGGTGGTCGGTGAAGTTGGCACGGGAAAAACGCTAATTTGTCGAAAATTGCTCAATGAAATTCCAGAGCATTTTGTTACCGCATATATTCCCAATCCTTATCTGCAGCCCGATGAACTCAGAAGAGCGGTGGCTGTTGAACTTGGGGTTAAGCAAGCACAGCGTATGTCGGTACAATTGCTTACGCAACGCATACAACAGCGTTTATTAGAGTTACATCAGCAAGGACATTCTGTTGTGTTGATCCTTGATGAAGCGCAAGCGCTGCCAGCCGAAAGTCTTGAAGCATTGCGTTTATTTACCAATTTAGAAACCGAAACTCGAAAACTGCTGCAAGTGGTACTATTTGCCCAACCGGAGCTTGATCAACGACTCGCGGAAGAGTCATTTAGACAACTGAAACAGCGGATCACGTTTTCTTATCGTCTAAGAGCTATGACGGTTGATGAAGTTGAACAGTATATTTTTCATCGCCTGCATGTTGCCGGATACAAAGGAGCCGCCTTGTTTGATCATCACGTTTGTCAAAAAATAGCGAAAGTTACTCAAGGTATCCCAAGATTAGTTAATGTGCTTTGTCATAAAATGTTGATGCTTGGATACGGGCAAGGGCATTATCAAATCACGATAAAGCATTTAAAAATTGCCGCTCAAGACACCGAAGCAATCAATGATGCGGATAAGCATAAGATACTCTTGCTAACAGGTGCGCTGTTGATTGCTTTGTTAGTGATAGTTGCGATAGTTTTTGGAGTAAAGGCATGAGCGTGATCAATCAGATGCTTAAAGATCTTGATGAACGTCAAAAAAATGCGACGTCTAGCAATGAGTATTCTTCAAATCTTGTTGTTAAATCGTCAAATAAAAATGTCTTTTTTATCTTTATTGCTATTTTGTTAGTTGTTAACGTCTTAGGGATAGCTATTTGGCAGTTATATCAAGAAAATCAGACACTCAAAATTGACAAGGCAGCAAGTGAAAGTACAGCAGAGCAAGCGGCAGTGAGCCTTACAGCTATTGTCAATGAAAAAGCAAATGCTGACTCTTCAACGCAAATATTAGTTGAAGAAAAGTTAGTTGAGGAAAAGTTAGCGGAGCCAACGTTAACTGAGTCAAAGTTACATAAGCAAGAGTTACATAAGCAAGAATTAGTGACTGATGCAGACAATCAAGGGGTAACTCCCAACAATCAACGAGTAAGCGCTAAAACGCCTGCACAAGAAAATTTACCAGCAAACGCCGTGCAATCAGTAGCATTAACCGATAGTGAAAAAGTAGCGAATATTGAAGACAATACGACGCAGCAAACTGCAGCGTCGACTAATGTTGCTGTTGAGCCAAGCGCACCCCAATTAACAATTTCAAGAAAACAGCTATCAGCTGAACAATTAGCGAAACAAAAGATCGCCCAAGCAGAGCGAGCGTTACAAAATAATGAGCTAGCTAATGCTGAGCAATTGTTTGAAGAGGTGTTATTAGTATTGCCTGAGCATAAAGTGGCGCGCAAACAGTTAGCAGCGTTGTGGTTTGGCAGAAAATCTTACCAAGCGGCACTCAACCTGTTATCACAAGGTATCGCTTTGACACCTGACGATAGTGAATATCGCTTAATGAAGGCGCGTATTTACTTAATTCAAGGACAACGCCAAGCGGCGGTTAATACCTTAAAGGCGTTAGCCGATCTGGCTGATGTTGAATATCAGGCGTTGTTAGCAACCAATGCGCAGCAAACTAAGCAGTACCAGCTAGCGATTGATGCATTTAATATTTTAATTAAATTACAACCAACGGTCGGGCGTTGGTGGCTAGGACTGGCGGTTGCATTAGATAGTGACGGCCAATTTACGCAAGCTGCTATTGCTTATAATAAAGTAAAAGAGAGTGATGGATTGTCTGAAAGTGCTCAACAGTTTGCTCGTCAGCGCTTGCAAGAGTTAGGAGAATAATCAGAATGGCGGCACCTAAATTAAAAATGCGCCTAGGCGATTTATTGGTACATGAGCATATCATTACCAATGAACAGCTAATGCAGGCACTGAATAGCCAAAAATCAACGGGTCGAAAACTTGGTGATACTCTTATCGAGTTGGGCAGTATTGGTGAGCGTCAATTACTCGAATTTTTAGCGCAGCAACTCGATGTGCCATTTCTTGATATTAGCCAACGGCGGATACCAACCGAAGTCGCTAAGCTATTACCTGAAGTGCACGCTCGTCGTCTACGCGCACTGATCATCGAAGATCAAGGCGATAGTGTGCTGATCGGGATGAGTGATCCGGCTGATTTAAGTGGTCTTGATCAACTTGAGCAAATGCTCGCGCCGAAGCGCTTAAAACTTGCTGTTGTCATGGAATCACAGTTATTCGAAGCGTTTGATGGCTTGTATCGTCGCACCGCAGATATTGAATCATTTGCCAGTCAGCTCGAAGAGGAATATCAACAAACCACAGATTTTGATTTGTCGACATCTTTTCTCGATGAAGGTGGCGATGCCACGGTTGGTAAACTGTTACAATCTGTGTTTGAAGATGCG
>JBNKXM010000101.1:0-6473 GCA_050300315.1 Thalassotalea sp.
GCCATTTCCATCGCTTCCTCATTTGATACTTGCTCGACTGCGTCAATCACGCTTAAGTCTAAATTACCTGGAATAAAACCAGCGCCAATCCCTTGAATTTTATGAGGGCCAGGCTTTAATTCTTCACCTGCTAATTTTTGGCTAATCACAGGAGAATCTGTTGGCTCGACTGCGACAGAGAGAATGTTTTTGCCTGCAGTATTTTTAATGTAACGGCTCACACCGGTAATTGTACCGCCAGTACCAACACCAGCTACGAAAATATCGACGTTACCATCTGTATCTCGCCAAATCTCAGGTCCTGTGGTTTTCTCATGAATTTCTGGGTTTGCTGGGTTATCAAACTGTCCCAATAACACGTATTTATCAGGATCTGAGTCTTTAATTTCCTGTGCTTTGGCAATAGCGCCGCCCATGCCTTTAGCGCCTTCAGTGAGTTCAAGTTTTGCACCAAGCGCAGTCAGTAATTTTCTACGCTCTAAACTCATGGTGGCAGGCATAGTTAACGTGATAGCGTAACCTCGAGCAGCAGCAACAAAGGCTAATGCAATACCGGTATTACCACTTGTTGGTTCGATAATTTCTTTACCAGCCGTTAATAGACCTTTCTTCTCGGCATCCCAAATCATATTGGCGCCAATACGACATTTAACGCTAAAACTCGGGTTTCTTGCTTCTACTTTAGCGTAAACATTACCGCTAGTGACACGATTTAACTTAACTAACGGCGTGTTACCGATAGAGGTTGAGTTATCTTCAAAAATATTTGGCATATGCAAATCCTTTGATAAATTAATTATAAGTAAGTGTTTGAACTAAAGTGTAAACATTACAATTCTTGCGATATATCGGTTAATATTAATCGTTATTTTGTTAAAAAGAAGTTCCTATTCGTTATATCTTATATTCTAAAAAGTAATAAGTATGTTAATTAGTAGTCTGATTAGAATGTTGGTTTGACTGAATAATGAACAATACGATGAGGTTAAGGATAATTTGTGTCTGAGAAAAATCAAACTTTAGCGGTAGAGCCGCAGGCTAAAGCCAGCACACTGACCGAACAAGAAACTAAACAAATTTTAACGCCGTTTGCATTCGAAATAGATAAGTCTTTATTTGGTTTACCTTTATCTGTGCCATGGAAACGGGGAGTTGCTTTATTAATTGATTTTATTCTTGTTGCAATATTGGCGGAAACACCAGGAGAATTATTGGCATTTGTTGCTGCGCTGACATTTTTTAAGATCGGTAGTAAAAAACGTGCGGAAAAAATGGGTAAAAAACGAGGCTTAGGGAAACTATTACTCCGTATTTTGGGGGCGTTTATGTTATTTGTCATGTTAATTTCAACCGTGCCAGAGATGATAGATAGCGTTGTTAATCAAAATGAGCAAGGTAAAACAGATAAAACGTCGTCAGCGCTTGCAGTGCCTAAAAATGAAATAGACATTGAAACACCGCTTACCAAAGAAATGAATGCTACGAAATTATCGACGGTTAATGAACACAGTAATGACACTATGATTTATCGAGGTGTTGAATGGGCCAAAGGGATCATTAATGACTTAGGATTGAGCTTTGGTTGGGCAGCACTTTATTTTAGCGTTTTTACCGCAATGTGGAATGGTCAAACACCCGGTAAAAAGTTACTGAAGATCAGAGTGATCCAGCTAGATGGCACACCTTTGTCTGTGTGGGATAGTTTTGGTCGTTATGGTGGATATGGAGCAGGGCTTGCTACTGGGTTATTAGGCTTTTTACAGATTTACTGGGATCCTAACCGACAAGCAATTCACGATAAAATATCATCGACCATAGTCATTGATCTCAAAAAACTTGAGCATATGAACAACCAATAATTAATCATAACCTATTTGTTATGCTTGGTTACCTTATGGCATCCAAGCATAACTGATCTTAGTAAAAAAGGTTCTTTGCTCACGTTCTAAATCGACGATGTAATCGTCTTGATAACTATTATCTGAATATCCTAAATAAAACACGGTTTGTGGGTTTAATTTATACGCATAAATAAGCTGCGTTGATAAGTTCTTGTTTTTATTTGAGACATTAACAAAAGGGTTGTTATCAGGATTTCTATTAACATCACTGTAGACTAGATTGAATTTTAAATAGCTTTGTACATCAAACTGATATGAAACGCGTAATTCAGTAAGATCTGCTTGATAAACGTTAGCATTATCAGCGGTTAAACGACTATTGGTATAATAAAGTTCGGCTTGAAAATGGCGGGTGAAATTGTATGAAACACTGGTATACAGTTCGTTAAAGTCGCCGATGCGATTATTTTGATAATCAATTTTATCGCCGAATTTATACTCAGCTTCAATAAATAGCTGAGGTGTGGGTTGTGTTCTACCATAGAAGGTCAATAATTTTTCGGTAAAACGCGTTGTATTATTGTCTATCGCTAACAATGATTCATCATGGCGTAATCCTATCTTATCGGCGTAATTGAACATAACATTGAAGCTAGATTGCATTGGCCCATCAATGGAGAAACTTGACGTTAATGATTTCTCTAATAATTCACCTTTTTGGTTATGTTTTATGTGCCACTGTCCAGATAGGCTTGCTTGTTGCCACCATGATTCTTGCTCACCGTAAAATAGGCGATCAACCAATAGGCGTTTTGATTGATAATCCGCTCTTGGCATATAGCCTAAGTCGGCGCGAAAGTTCTTATTAATGCGCTGGTGCTCTGCGGTAATGTTCCAATATTCTGAATTGTGTTCAAACGTTGCTGTAAGGGCATGATCAGAAAAATCATCATCAAACTTAGTGCGGTGAACCTGCTCTGTATAAGGGCAATTACCAAAGATACAATCGCTGTTTTGACGACTATTACAATCGTTTGATTGGTCTTGAAAACAAAAATCTAAATACAATTGTTCGGGATATTGTGTATTTGAGTTAAGTAGTTGTCCGGTAAAACTATTTGATTCATCAAAACGGTATTTACTATCGATACCAAATACATAGTTATGATAGTTCTCTGCGTCGCGCAAGGTACTGATGGCGCCTATCGAAAAGTCATCAGTAAAATCATAGCGGTATTTAAATGCTGCAGAGTGGCTTTCACTGTTTAATGAAGCAATGTCAGAACCCGTATTACCCGGTATAAAAAAGTTAGTTTGGGTATCATTAGTTAGAAATATACCGTAACTGTGAGACTTTTGTGTGCCGGTTAATTTGGCACCATAATCAGGGTCTGCAATGTTTCGCGTGTAAACCAAATCAAAATTACTTGAGAAGTAATCGGCATTTTCTAAAAAGAACGGTCGTTTTTCGTCATAAAACAATGAATAGGTTTTATTAATACTGAGTTGTCCTGCATCGGTTTCAACCGTTGAAAAATCAGGATTAACAGTCACATTAAGTAAGGTATTAGCATTAATGCCCCAGCGTAAATCAACGCCAGCGTCGATTTCACTGTCGCTGTGCCAATCACTTTCAGGCAGATAAATATCTCTGGTGTCGTTTTTATTGGCAACAATCGCTGGGGTTATCATGACGTTAGTGCCGGTTTTAGCGTTTTTAAAGCCTTTGATTTCAGGCGCTTGGCACAACCAACAATCGTTATTTCTATCTAATGGCATATGAGAAATACGCAACAAGCTGTCCCTTGGGTAGACACGTACCAGTTCAAACGCCCAGGTTTTGGTGTCGTTATTGTCTTCAAAATTAAGAATACGGTAGGGAATAGCGATTTCTACTTGGTAGCCATCTTTGGTGATCTTTCCAAAAGAGTCCCAAATACCATTCCATGAGTCATTTGACGTACCCGTCATAACATTTTTTATACTATCCATTTGTACACCAAACGGATTGACAAAAAACTCATAATTAAGGCGACGGTTGTTATAAGTATCTAACTTTATACCGACAATATCATCGCTCCAACGACTATCACGATCTCCTAGAAACGCTTGGATCAGTTCAGGTTTAGGATCTTGTGCGATAAAGCTGATATAAATAAATTCTCCATTTTCAACAATTTTCGCCTCTGTATTCACTGGGCTTGGTTTGTTTTTCCATGGGGCGTTAACAAGATCGAGTGAGATTGTTTTCGCGTCACGCCAAATGTCATCTGTTAGTTGACCGTCAATTTTAGCCGCTAATTGACTATGCGGAATGCTGTAACCTGTTGATGGGGACGGCGTCGCCGCTAAAGTCATTACGCTAAATAGTAATATAAAACTAATGAAAAAATTAACTGAAATTGCACTATAGCAGTAACGGCTGTTTGACTGCATGATATCTCCGATGGATTATTGTTATTATCTGCTATCTGTGTAGCAGTACGTCCTTTGTAACAAATTGTGACAAATTCAGACGATAAATACAATTTATTCATGCAATTAGCTCAGAACAAAAAAAAGCGCTTAGTGCGCTTTTTACTCATTCAACAAGTGAGTTGAGCCTTGGTTATCTCACTATTTCATCCACGCATAACTAAACTTCATAAACATGCTGCGTTGATTTTGTTCTAGCTCACTAAAGCTCGCTTCAGCATCATGATTATCTGAATAGCCCAAGTAGAATACGGTTTGTGGGTTTATTTTATACGCGTAAAGTAATTCGCTTGATAAGTTTTTGCTATGACTTTGAATATCCTCAGGCGCGCTGTATAAATAATTGAATGGATTACGTGACGTATTGTTATAGACAAGCGTAAATCTAACAAAGCTTTTGACATCAAATTGGTAAGTAGCACGAAAATCGGTCAAGCGCGCATTAAACACATTAGCACCGTCGGCATCTAACTGTTTGAAAACATGTTTGATATTCATTTCTAAATGTTGATTTGCGTTCCAGTTAAGTGAAAATCTTATTTGCTTATCTTTACCTAAACGATTGTTGCTATAGTCGATGGCGTCACCTAAATGAATATTTGTATTAAGGTTTAAACCAATTAACGGTTTGATATTGGCTGACAGATAGAGCTGTTGCTCGGTAAATAGCGTTGTGTTGCCGTCGATTTTTAA
Source organism: Thalassotalea sp. (assembly GCA_050300315.1). Classification (GTDB taxonomy): domain Bacteria; phylum Pseudomonadota; class Gammaproteobacteria; order Enterobacterales; family Alteromonadaceae; genus JBNKXM01. The sequence goes on from JBNKXM010000101.1 coordinate 5,010, forward strand.
TGATGATTTATCGAGACGGCTTCCCACTTTATCGCGATGAGCAAAGCCGATGCGCAGATGTGAGCCATACATGGCATTGAGTTGTCCGTTTATTTCAAATTCTTTTTCGATAAGTTCATTATTATCATTTTTAGTAATATCCCAGTCGGAATATATCTTAAACTGATTCCACCAACTTCTTGGCGCTGCATACCATTTGCGATCACCACCGATAGAGAAAGTATTGTGGTCAACGCGAGAAATAAAGCCTAAATCACCTCTAAAACCTGCGTTTTGTCTGTCGTAAGTCACACGGTAAAACCAATCACTATCGTTGTGATAGTAACCAGCTTTAAACGCGTTACCGGTAAAAGTGTCATCTTTTAATGTACGGAGCAATTTCTCACTATAGTCACAGTCACCAAACTGACACACGCTTTGATCTGGGGTTCGGCAGTCATCAGTGTTTTCTTGGTCGCAAAATTGCGCAAATAACTGCTCAGGATATTCTGTCGATGAAAATAATGACTGCATTTTAAAGACATCAAACTGGCTAAGGCGCACACGCGCATCAAGGCCATGAACCATATTTTGATAGTCTTGTGCCGAACGTAACGTGCTTATCCAGCCTAAGGTGATGTCGTCATTAAAGTTATAGCGATAGCGCAGTGCAGCAGCTTGTGATTCACCATCAATTTCTGCGATAGCGGAAGAACGGTTGCCTGGGATAAGAATATTAGTGGTGCTATCGTCAGTAAAAAATAAACCAAAAGAGTGGTTATCTTTACGGCCGGTTAATTTCGCACCATAGTTAGGCGCGTTAATGTTGCGGGTATAAACTAAGTTGTAATTAGAGTCAAAGTAATCGGCGTTGTCTAAAAAGAACGGGCGCTTTTCTTGAAAGTGTAAGGCAAAGTTATTATTAATATTTAGCTGTGCATTATCTGTTTCAACAGTTGAAAAATCGGGATTAACGGTCGCATTTAATAATAAGTCAGGTGTGATCCCCCAGCGAAGATCGAGACTTGCTTCAGTATTTTCAGTTTTTGACCATTCTCCGGTATCTAAGTCTTTTACTTGATTGGCACCTGTGACTAATGAAGGTGTAATGGTTAGGTTATCACCTTGTTTGGCGTCTTTGAATCCTTTAGCTGTTTTTAGCTGACACAGTTCACAGCTATTATCTCTATCAAGGTAAATATTTGATAATCTCAGCCTTTCATCGCGAGGGTACATCCTAAGTAGCTCTATCCCCCAATCCTGTAAACTGTCTTTTTCGGTAAAATTTAACATTCTAAGTGGTAAAGCAAGCTCAACGACATAACCGTTTTCATTGATCTTTCCTGCACTGTCCCAAATACCATCCCACGAATCATCCATCCAGCCATCATTGTAGAGGGTTCCATCTGCTTTAGATCCGCCTGCATTTACCGCAAAAAAGTAACCTGTTCTGTCATCGTTATACGGATCCATATAAATCCAGAG
>JBNKXM010000102.1:0-6450 GCA_050300315.1 Thalassotalea sp.
GGTTATAGTATTAAAGATTTAGACATGATAACCAAATTAGAAGTTGGTGATTTAAGTTTAAATACTGAAACTTTTGATATTGTTGAGTTAGTGAACAATGTTTTTGATATGCTAGAAATGAAGGCTAGTAAAAAAAACATCACATTAACTTGGGTAGGTTTAGAAATAGTTAATGGCAATATGTTTATCTATCAAGAAGCACCATTTAAAAATAATTTAGCCGGATTAGTGGTAAAAAATGATTTACTCGTCGATACTTACGCTAAACAAGTAAATACTTTGAATTATCAAGACTCTGTAACAAATGGTAGTTTAACATTTACTGAGTCGAAGAAAGTAGCTACTATTAACGAATAATAATTAGTACTCATTGATTTACATTTTATAAATTAACGTGCAAAATCAGATTACTAGTATGAACTTAGGCTTTGAGAATCTTCATGAATGTAGAGTTTATTAACCCGTTTTTATCATCAATGCTAAATGTTATGTCGACAATGGCGCAAATGGAACTCACTCCAGAAAAACCAAGATTGAAGAAAAATGAAGTGGCAATGGGTGATGTTTCTGGACTCATTGGTATGGTCAGTGAACAAACGAAAGGTTCATTATCAATCACTTTCGACGGTCCTTTAGCATTAGCGACAATGAAAGGCATGGTTGGTGAAGCGCCTGATGAAGTCAATGAAGAGATCACTGACTTAGTGGGTGAAATCACCAATATGGTAACGGGTGGCGCAAAGCGCATGTTAAGTGAAAAAGGCTTTGAGTTTGATATGGCAACGCCTATGGTTGTTTCAGGTAAAAACCACACAATTAAGCATAAAGCCGACGGTCCTATCGTTATCATCCCATTAAACTCTGTTCACGGTAAAGCCTATATCGAATTTAGCTTCGATAAGTAATTATTACGAAAATAAGCCGCAACTCGAGCAGTCGCGGCTTTTCATCATCTTCTTCTGAGCACTTCTACAACACAAATAACATCGTTATAAAGCAATTGCATCACGTTTAATTTGCTAAATTACACACGTCTCAAATTCAATTATTACCAACGCCATTCGTCATCTGAATGTCATTATTCTTTCATTAAAGTGTATCCCTGTTGTCATTTTAGCTTTGTAGTCTGTCGTCGCTAAAGCATTCATAAACATAATAAAGGGAAATCTATGAAATACTCATGGTTAGCTACAGCTATTAGCTTATCGTTGTGCGCCAACGCACATGCAGATCTACTCTCTGATAAGCAACAACAATCCTCTTGGTATCAGCAAGCTCAAAATGCGTTGCAACAGAAACTCAACAGTGAAACTAAATACAAAGCCAAAAACGTTATCTTGTTTGTCGGTGACGGTATGGGTGTTTCAACCTTAACAGCGGCACGTATTTTACAAGGTCAACAGCAAGGCAATAGTGGTGAAGAGGGACTTCTTAGCTTTGAACAATTTCCTTATACCGCCGAAGTAAAAACCTACAATGTTGATGCACAAACACCTGATTCCGCCGGCACCATGACCGCCATGATGTCAGGCGTAAAAACAGATGCAGGTGTCATAGGTGTTAACGAAAAAGTAACGCGAAGTAACTGTAAATCAAGCCAAGGCAACGAACTGGTTACCGCACTTGAGCTTGCAGAAATAAAAGGCTTAGCGACAGGCATTGTTACCACAGCACGTATTACCCACGCTACGCCAGCGGCAACCTATGCAAAATCTGCCGAACGTAACTGGGAAGATATTTCTGATATGCCAGAACAAGCTATCGCTGATGGCTGTGAAGATATCGCGACTCAATTAATACATTTTGAGCAAAACCTCGAACAACGCTATCCGGGTGTTGATGTCGATGGCATCGAAGTAATGTTTGGTGGTGGTCGTCGTCATTTCTTACCAAAAGATATTAATGCAAATAGTACGGATGCCGTCAGTTCGGTTGAAGGTGATCGCACAGACAGTGTAAACCTAGTCACTCAATGGCAACAACACTATAGCCAAGGCAACTATATTATGGATCAAGATGGTTTTGATGCTTTGGACGCTAGTAAGATATCTCATGTTTTAGGGCTATTCAACGAGTCTCATATGCAATATGAAGCTGATCGCGACAATGATATTGCTGGTGAACCTTCTCTTAGTCAAATGACAACGAAAGCAATTGATGTTTTAGATAACAACGACAAAGGTTTCTTCTTAATGGTGGAATCTGGACGTATCGACCACGCACATCATGCGGGTAATGCCTATAACGCTCTTAATGAAACAATTGAATTAAGCAAAGCAGTACAAGCTGCTGTTGAGGCAACCAATCCTGAAGAAACCCTCATTCTCGTTACCGCAGATCACAGCCATGTCTTTACCATTGCTGGTTACCCAAAACGCGGCAATCCTATCTTAGGTAAAGTAGTTAATGTCGGTAAATCTGATCCAACGCTTGCTGCCGACGGAATGCCTTACACTACGCTCGGTTATAGCAATGGCCTTGGTTATCGCGATCATGGCACTGAAACTGATGCGGATATGAGCTATGAAAATAATCCATTAGCAGGTCGTCAAAATTTAACTGCTACTGATACCACAATGGCGGGTTATCACCAAGAAACCACGGTACCAAGCAGTTCAGAAACTCACGCTGGAGAAGATGTCACCCTGCACGCAAAAGGGCCGGGAGCCCAGCTTGTGCAAGGTGTCGTTGAACAAAGCATGGTATTTCATTACATCAATCAAGCATTAGACCTAGTTAAATAAGCGGAGCTGAACATGAAAAAAATAACTTTAACAGCCTTATCAGCGGCGCTTTTATTAAGTGCATGTAACGACGGTAAAGATGGCAAAAGCGGCAATAACGGAATAGATGGCGTCAATAGCTTAATCAATCAAACAACATTAGCTTTAGGTAACGACCATTGTATCAATGGCGGTTTACAAGTAGATTCAGGGCTAGACAGCAATCAAAATGGTACGTTAGAAAGTAGTGAAGTTAACCAAACACAGTACCTATGTAATGCTTCAGTCACTGAATTATCAAATGCAGAAGTCGCATCGACTACAAATAATAATTGGTATGTCGCCGCAGAAAATCGCCTTAGTCAGGCTAAAACGTTAGCAACAAGTTTACAAAATGCCAAAGGAAAGGCTAAAAATATCATTCTCTTTGTTGGTGATGGCATGGGCATTTCAACGGTTACCGCGGCTCGTATCCTAGCAGGACAGCAGCTTGGTCAAAGTGGTGAAGAATATCAATTAAGTTTTGAACAATTGCCTTACACTGGTTTTGCTAAAACCTACAACGTTGATGCCCAAACACCGGATTCAGCGGGCACTATGACCGCTATGGTCACGGGTGTAAAAACTGATATGGGCGTTATTGGTGTTGGCGAGGCGATTGAACGTGGCAATTGTCAAACCACAGCGGGTAACGAGTTAACCACCAGTTTAGAACTTGCAGAGCTTGCGGGGAAATCAACCGGCATAGTGACCACCGCACGTATTACCCATGCAACACCGGCGTCAACTTATGCAAAATCTGCCGATCGTAACTGGGAAGACATCTCAGATATGCCTGCTGATGCAGTGTCACAAGGCTGTGAAGATATCGCATCACAATTGGTTAATTTTGAACACAACCTTGAACAACGCGTTAACGGCGCTGATGTTGATGGAATTGAAGTTGTCTTTGGTGGTGGACGTCGACACTTCTTACCGAAAGATGCCGCTTTTAATTCAAGTGATGCAGTTAGCGCTGTCGAAGGTGATCGAACCGATAATCGTAATTTAGTCAACGAATGGCAAAACATATATCCACAAGGTCAATATGTCATGGATCAAGCAGGTTTTGATGCCATCAATCCGGCAACTACTGAGCGCGCGTTTGGCTTATTTAACGAATCTCATATGCAGTATGAAGCCGACCGCCAAAATGATATTGCAGGTGAACCATCACTCAGTGAAATGACCAGCAAAGCAATTGATATCTTAGACAATAACGAAAAAGGTTATTTTTTAACGGTAGAAGCTGGTCGTATCGATCACGGACATCATGCAGGAAATGCCTACAATGCGTTACAAGATACAATTGAGTTATCTAAAGCGGTAGCCGCGGCAAAAAATATGACCAATAGTGAAGACACCTTGATCATTGTTACAGCCGATCACAGTCATGTATTTACTATGGCAGGTTACCCAAAACGCGGCAACCCTATCTTAGGTAAAGTCGTTAACGTTGGAAAAACTGAACCTGCGCTTGCAGCCGACGGTATGCCATATACAACATTAGGATATGCCAATGGTCTTGGCTTTAAAAACCTTGGCACAGAAACAGATGCTGATGCTGGCTATCAACACGATATCGTAACAGGTCGCGTTGACTTAACGGATGTTGACACCACAAGCCCTGGTTTTCATCAGGAAGCGCTCGTACCACTTAGTTCAGAAACCCATGCTGGTGAAGATGTTGGCATTTATGCGTCAGGGCCTGGCGCTAGTTTGGTACGTGGTACTAATGAGCAAAGTGCTATTTTCCATATCATTGATTATGCGGGAAATCTTGTTGAGCAAGCAACGCAAAACATTCACTAATCGTCACATTAGTTTTTAATCTGGTATCGCTTGGCACTAAATGACAAGCGATACCCTTGCTATGAGAACATTATGAAATATTTTATTAGCCTATTGCTGATTCTTTGCTATTCACCGGACACGTTTAGCCAGTCGATTAATTGCGACGCAACACAATTAATCGCTCATTATCAAGTACAAGGCTTATCGCAAGATAAACAACAGCTTTCTTTGCTACGCTATCAGCAACAAGTTGTAATTCGTCAGCAAAATAAACCAGTATTTGAGCTTTGGCATTTATTGCCAAATCAACAAGTACAGCTCATTCGATATTTTAGTCAGCAACAACGCGGAATTGAGTATCAACCAACGGATTTAACCCACAGACTTGATTGGCAACAGCACTATTCATTAATTGCCGAGCAACAAATTACAGCAATGAATAAAGAAAGTGAATCGGGCTCAGGTTGTGAAAAAGTCGAACGTTACCAGCGCAACAATGCTAAAGAAATCATAACGGCAGAATGGCTACCAGCGCTTAAATTACTGAAAAGCTATCGTGTTTCAACAACTAAAGCACCAAACGAAGATAAACTATTTTGGCAACTGACACATATTGAACAGCAATCAGCGGTGATCTTGTCTCAACTCAAACAATGGCAACAATGGCCAACCATAGATTATAGCGATATTGGGGATAATGAAGATGATCCATTTTTAGCGAAAATGATTAATCAAGGCTTTATCGAGCATCCTCAGCAGCAGTTTGTCGGTATGCATCAGCATTAATTAATAAACTAGCTTAGGAGAAAAACTGAGGACTTGGCAGTCGCTAACTGATCGCCATTTGTACACGACGAGTAATGTTACACAAGAGTTCGTAAGGAATAGTCGTTGACCATTTGGCGATTTCTTCAACTGGCAGTCCTTTTCCCCACAATGTCGCAACATCGCCAATTTGATCTTGGCTGTCTGCGCCTAAATCTACGGTGATCATATCCATCGATACACGCCCAACTAACGGCACTCGACGACCATTTAATAAGACCGGCGTACCATTTTTTGCGTGCCTCGGATAACCATCACCATAGCCGATGGCTATCACGCCAATAATAGTGTCTTGCTCACTTTGCCAAGCGCCACCATAGCCAACATACTCACCTTTAGCTAATTTTCTGGTCGCTATAACACTCGATTGCAAAGTCATTACTGGACGAATAACCTCATTATACTGCTCACCATTAGATTGCATCGGTGATACACCATAGAGCATCAATCCTGGGCGGATCCATTGGTAATGTGACGATGGCCACGCTTCAACACCCGCAGAATTAGCCATACTGCGCGCTTCGCTTAATTGAGCGGTGACCGAATCAAATAATGCAATTTGGCGAGCGGTAACTTCATTATTAACATCGTCTGCACAACCTAAGTGGCTCATCAGCACAATATCATCTTGCACGTTTTTACACGCTTTTAATTGTTGGTAATAATCGTTAAATTGTTCGGGATTAATACCAAGACGATGCATACCAGTATCGATTTTCAGCCAGACTTTTAACGGTCTATCCAGCACTAATTGTTGATCACAAATCGCTTGTAACTGCAGCTCATTGTGAATAATAGTTTGCAGGTTATTAACCGCAAGCACAGCTAAATCGCTTGCCTCAAAAAATCCTTCTAACAGCACAATCGGCTTCACAATTCCCGACGCTCTAAGCGCCAGCGCTTCATCGATTCGAGCCACGCCAAAAGCGTCAGCTTGAATATTTTCGGCGATCATTGCATTGGCAATACGTTCTAAGCCATGCCCATACGCATTGGCTTTAAGCACTGCTAATATTTTGCTCTTTGGTGCTTTTTTCTTAACGTAATGATAATTATGCGCCAAGGCTTC
>JBNKXM010000103.1:0-6439 GCA_050300315.1 Thalassotalea sp.
CGCTATTGCAAGCATCCAGTCACAAGCGAGCCTTTGCACAAGCGTTATCACAGAATCTGCGCAGGCTTTTGTCGAAACTCGAACGAAGCGTGGCATAGAGACAGCAAAAAAATATTTTAACAAACCAGCGCATTTGGATAAATTGACCAAGTATCATGGTGACAAGGCGCGTTGGGTTTTGGACGCATGGACTGAAACTTGGCTTCATCCTGCGTTTGAGGACTGGAACCTCAAAACTCATCTTAAAAACCTTAATTGTCCGGTATTGGCTATTCACGGTGACAACGACGAATACGGCTCTTTGGCGTTTCCTAAATTGATTGTAGAAGAGTCTGCTGGATATTCTCAACAGTTCGTTCTACAAGGCATTGGGCATGTGCCTCACAGAGAAAATACCGCTGCAGTGCTAACTGCTGTTACTGGTTTTCTATCAAAGATTGAGAGATCAGACGTTGCCGCAGTCGCTGTCTAACAACAAGTTGTAGATGGGGGGATTCTTTGGCATCTATGCAGATGCTAAGGCATGTATCACATCAAAGGCAAATAAATCACAGAATTATACCTAAAGGAGATGTAATTGAATATTTTGCTTGTCAGTAGTAGTCAACGAGATAATGCTAATAGTTTAGCTGTCTCAAAGTATTTACAAACCAACATTTTAAATAACATGGAAGGTGTTAAGTCGTCGATATTAGATTTATCGCGCTATCTTTTTTTATTAGATCATTATGGTACAGGGAGAGATGATCACATTTCATTAGCTAATAATAAAGCTGAAGTGTTAGCTCAATTATATGCCTGTGATGCCGTTGTTTTTATTGCTCCTGAGTGGGGCGGAATGATCCCCCCAGCACTTGTAAATTTATTACTTTTATCTGCCAATGGTTCTGCAAATGGTTTGCCGCTAGGTCATAAGCCTGCATTTGCTATCGGTATTTCTGCATCTGGTGGTGGCAGTAATCCTATTTCGTTATTAAAAGGATATGCCGCCAAAAATAGTCATCTGGCTTGGTTACCTTTACATGCGATTATTCAAAATGTAAGTGAATTTCTTGAGCAAACGTGGGCACCAACACTTGATAATCGATATTCACAAGTGCAATCACGTTTGTTAGTTGGTTTAAAGAGTTTAATAATTTATGCGAATCAATTAGCTAGTGTTAGAACCCAGCTGGTCGCGTTATCAAAAGTGCACCCTTATGGTCAGTAAAAACGGATACACCTAAATAGATAAATCACGCTTTGCTTTATTGTTGCTAATTTTAACCGAGCGTTAATGCGCAATATATTGTTTATGATAAGTTTAGTAGGAAGTTATGGAAATAATCAAAAGTAAAATGTTTACCTCAGAACGCGCTTGGGGGGCGAAAGATATTGCCAATATGGACGGTATTACCACTCGACTGCATTGGACAGATCAACCGTATAAATGGCATATTAATGACGGCGAAGAGGTTTTCGTGGTTTTAGATGGTAGCGTTAATATGTTATATCGTGAAAATGGTGAAGAGAAAGCGGTAAAGCTGGACGTTGGCGATATATTCTACGCGTCAATAGGCACAGAGCATGTCGCCCATCCTATTGGTGAAGCACGTATTTTGGTCGTTGAAAAAGAAGGTAGCATCTAGCAGCCAGATAGTAATTTACGCTGGCTTTATTTGATGAGTGTAGCTTACAATTTTCTTCAGGTGCTGATTGTCTTGGCTTTGTGTTTAGCGCCACAGATAAAATAGTCTGTTTAGCATATTGAGCACATGGCTTGCATTGTCTACAATAGCGCACTTTTTACATATTTCAGGTTATGAATATGAACGACACTACCGCAAAACCCGAATTGCCTGATCGTCTTTCTGGCAATCCTCGTAGTCCCCACCATGTAGCAGAGTGCTTTGAGCATCATATTGGCATTCGTTTAAATGGCAAGGAACGAACAAATGTTGAAGAATACTGTATTAGTGAAGGCTGGGTGAAAATTCCTTCGCCAAAAGCGAAAGATCGTTTCGGCCAACCTATGCTGATCACGCTAAAAGGTCAAGTTGAAGCGTTTTACGAATAACTGGTCATTATACTTAGCATTATTCCGAGTAAATGCAATGCATTGAGCAGCCGATGCATTGCATGTTTATATCTTAATAAAGCTGTCTACCTGAATATACAAATGCCTTAGGCCAGACAATATTGATCACGATTGATCACGGATTGATTTTCCACACCTTGTCTGATGCGTCCAAATATTGTGATAACGCGGCAGAGCCATACCAGTTATATAATTCAGCACTAAGAAACTTAGCGCCGATCGCTGGGTCAGTTTGCAATAATTTTTCAGCTTCTTCGATTGTGGCCACATTTAAGATAAATAAGCCACGATAGGTCTTGTCATTTTTTCCAAATGGTCCAGCGACAATAAGTTTGTTTTCATCGACTAGACGTCTGATATTGTCTAAGTGACCACGAAACGCTTGATTGATGACCGCCTTATCTTCGCTGGTATTACTGCCAGTTTTAAGTATGACGAAGATATAGTTTTTCATGCCATAGTCGTCAGCACCTAATTTTTCTGCGAGTTGTGCATCATAGTTTGGATTGTTATTTTGTGCTTGTACGCCATTGGTAAATGCCATTAAGCTGATGATTATTGCTGCGTTAATAAATGATCTCATTGTTTTTATTACCAAAGTTGATTAGGTCATTTCATTCTAGTTGTCTTGTGGAGAAATTCCTATCTTTTTGGTCTGCATTGATAAATGAATATTAAATAGGAAATTATTCTGCTATTAAATCTGTTAATAATCGCTGTTAATTTTTCTCAATAGCAAAGTGATTATTTTTTACCAAACGTATCTAGTTTTTCTTTTGATTTGTTAGTGCGAGGCAAGGTTTCTTTCAAATCATTTAGGCCTTTTTTACGTAACGGCGTTTTTGCGCTTTTTTGAAAGGTGCTGAAGTTACCTATGATGATAACCAAGGCAATGATGATAATGGTTGGCGCTATCCAATCACTCATTGTTCACGTGTCCTATGTTAAATACGTACTGAGTTAAAATGGTATCAAGTTGCTTAATGATACTTTGTTTAGCCATTATATCACTTGCTTGCAAGCAGTGTGCTAATTCATTAACCGTGAGTTGCTGTTCAAATTGATCAGCAAGTGGAAAATACGATAAATGCCACGGCTCTTGAGCAACACCTCCTCGGTATTTGTCATAAGGAAAGTAAAAACCATAATCTATCGCATGTTGATGTAGCCATTGTGTTAACTCGGCAAATGGTCCATTAGCCTGATATTCCCAAGGCTCTAATTGTAATGTTTGGTTGGCCGCTAGTAATTCATGTGAATAAAAATCAAGATCTGTGCCCCAATGGTGTCTGCTGGTGCCAGGTAACGCTGAGAATGTCAAAATAGCATGAATAATTTCATCTTCGGTTAAACTAGCGATATCAATAACAGCGTTGTTGAGATCTTTTATCGGCAGTTCCCCCGTAAATTTTCGATTCCAAATGCTCAGTTGACGTTCAAATGAGCGAAATCCGCTGGCGATGTTGAGGGTAAAACCATCTTGCAAGGCGTGTTGACACATTGCCTGCCATGGCGCTATTACCTGATGATGCAAGCCGACGTTAGCGCTAAGCATCGAAATATGATTATCGGTTTGGCCGGTGATTAGTGTCATCATAAGGTTAGGTCAGGATATTGATCAGGCTTTGATAATAGATATCAACGAGCGCGGTTAAATCATCGCATGACACCGATTCATTCACTTGATGAATGGTCGCGTTGCATGGGCCTAACTCTATTACTTGCGCCCCCGTTGGTGCAATAAATCGACCGTCAGACGTGCCGCCAGAGGTTGATAATTCAGTCTCTCTGCCAGTGACGGTTTTGATCGCTTGGCTGACTGAATCAACCAGAGTGCCGGGTTCGGTAATAAATGGCTTACCGTTAAACGTCCACTCAATTTCATAATCTAACTGGTGTTCAGTTAGTACGGCATTGACCTTGTCAACAATCATTTCATCGGTCAGTTCGGTGCTGTATCTTAAGTTAAACCAAGCGGTGAGGTGACCAGGAACAACATTAGTAGCACCAGTGCCTGATTGGATATTCGATAGCTGAAAACTGGTTTCAGGGAAATACGCTTTACCGTGATCCCAATGCATTTGGCTAAGTTCGGCCAGTGCTGGCATTGCTATATGAATAGGGTTTTTTACGTGTTCAGGGTAAGCAACATGACCTTGCTTACCGTGGATTTCTACTTTGCCAGAAATCGAGCCTCGACGGCCGTTTTTGACAATATCACCGACACAATGTGAGCTTGATGGCTCACCAACAATGCAATAAGTTATTTTTTCGTTGCGCGCTTCTAATGTATCAATAACCCGAGTGGTACCATTAATAAAAGGGCCTTCTTCATCACTGGTGATCAAGTAGGCGATAGAGCCTTGGTGATCGGGATAATCACTAACGAATCGCTTAGTTGCAATTAGCATTGCCGCTAGACTGCCTTTCATATCGGCTGCGCCACGGCCAAATAACATGCCGTCTTTTATTGTTGGTTCAAACGGGGGAGAGTGCCACAACTCAAGGTTGCCCGCGGGAACAACATCTGTGTGTCCAGCGAAACAAAATACTGGCCCTTTGGTGCCGCGTCTAGACCAAAGATTTGTGGTATCTTCAAAGATCATAAATTCGTTATTAAAGCCTAGCGCATCGAGCCAATCAGCCATCAAGGTTTGACAGCCAGCATCTTCTGGCGTAACCGAAACGCGAGAGATCAAGGTTTTAGTTAACTCAATTACCGAAGGTGAGTGTTGATCCATATTAAAATAACTCTTGATATTGCGCAGGTTTAAAACCTATGTGCAATTGTTGATCTAGTTGTAATAACGGCCTTTTTAACAAAGTTGGTTGTTCAAGTACCGTGTCGAACAACACTTGCTCTGTTAAATTATCCTTAATCTCTTGTGGTAAATTTTTATACGTAGTACTGCGTTTATTGACCATTAATTGCCAGTCACTTTTTTCGACTAAGCTGGTGAGTAATTGCGCCGATAAGCCGTCGATACGTAAATCATGAAAGCGATAGTCGATATTATTTTCTTCTAACCACTTGCGTGCTTTTTTTACTGTGTCGCAGTTTTTTATTCCGTAGAGTGTTTTCATCATTATATTACTTGGTAGTCGTTGTCTCGTAATGCTTGAATTGCAGCATTCATTTTATTCGCTTTTACTAGAATGTAATCAGTGTCGAACGTCGAGATAGCAAAAATACTTATTTTACGGTTTGCTAAAACGGTAGAAATGCTTGATAAAATTCCCGTTAACGTAAAATCAAGCGGTCCTACAACTTCCAGTGCTTGCCAGTCGGGTTCGACATCCTCACTTTCTATCGCGATATTACTGGGTAATACAATCGAAATTTCCTCAAATGTTTTGGCGATAAAATAGATTGGCGCAGCAAATACTTGCTGAGGAACTTCACATTCAGGCGCTAAGCTGTGAATGGCAAAGTTTTCATCAAGTTGTTTTAAAATAAGCTTGGGCATAATTGATCACATTCCATGAGTTTATCTTGACTACTATACCTAGGATATTGGTGTAATTCTAGGAGAACAAAACGGCTTTTATATTCGAAATAGTGTAAAAGTTGAAGTGTTGCTTGGGATGAATAAGGTGGTTAACTGCTAGTTAACAAGGATTGATGATAAAATTAGCCTGTACTTACTGTTTATCATGGTTATTTATTAAAAAACTATGCGAAATTGGTAAATTATAGTTATTCACGATATCCACAAAAGCTGTGGATATCATTGTGTGCAACCTTTGTTTATCTATGTAGTGTTATGTAATTAAAGGAAAAAATCATTAGTGTGTTTTTTGGCTAGTCAAAAAACACACAGATTTGTGACAAAAAAGTGAAAAATAGCCATTATTTCTTAATTTGTGTAATATTTAATAAATAAGTGTTATTTATTACCCGTTTTTTGTTGGTTTTTCCTTACTTTGTCTTTTATTAGTGTCCCTTTGCCTGAATTGCCGTAAGGGCTATGGTATACACTATGTCATCAACTAACGCTCCACGGGATAAATCATTGACAGGTTTATTCATGCCTTGGAGCATAGGGCCAATACTTACTACATCGGCTGAACGTTGCACCGCTTTATAGGTAGTGTTTCCCGTGTTGAGATCGGGAAAGATAAATACCGTTGCTTGCCCAGCAACCGGGCTATTCGGTGCTTTTTTACGGGCAACGTTTTCCATAATTGCCGCATCATATTGCAATGGTCCATCGATGACGATATCAGGTCGACGTGCTTTAACTAATGCGGTTGCTTGCGTTACTTTCTCGACATCAGCACCTTTACCTGAGCTTCCAGTGCTGTAGCTGATCATTGCAACTTTTGGATCAATACCAAAATTTTTCGCAGAATCTGCTGATT
>JBNKXM010000104.1:0-6428 GCA_050300315.1 Thalassotalea sp.
ATTTCTGATAATAAATCGTCCACTTGGGTTTCAACTGGACGCACTTCAATTTGCGGATCTAATAGCCCCGTTGGACGCACCACTTGCTCGGCGACTTCACCCGATGACTTTTCCAGTTCGTAATTACTTGGTGTTGCAGACACATAGATGGTTTGCGGGGCAAGGGATTCAAATTCTTCAAACTTCATCGGCCGGTTATCTAACGCCGACGGTAAGCGAAAACCATATTCCACCAAGTTTTCTTTTCGTGATCTATCTCCCTTATACATCGCCCCTATCTGTGGCACCGTGACATGTGATTCATCAATGATCAGCAAGCCGTCGTCAGGTAAATAATCAAAAAGTGTTGGTGGCGCTTCACCCGCTTCACGGCCTGACAGATAGCGAGAATAGTTTTCAATACCTGAGCAATACCCTAATTCTGTCATCATCTCGATATCAAATTGCGTGCGCTGAACTACACGTTGCTCTTCTACCAGCTTGTTGTTGTCTTTTAACGTTTTTGCTCGCTCTTTAAGTTCAATCTTAATATTTTCAACAGCTGCCAGTATTTTTTCTCTTGGCGTAGCATAGTGCGTTTTAGGATAAATCGTTACTCGGGCAAGTTTGCGCTCTACCGCCCCAGTTAATGGATCAAACTGACTAATACGCTCAATTTCTTCATCAAATAATTCAACGCGGATCGCCAACCTGTCAGATTCCGCTGG
The DNA here is from genome assembly GCA_050300315.1 of Thalassotalea sp. Lineage (GTDB taxonomy): Bacteria > Pseudomonadota > Gammaproteobacteria > Enterobacterales > Alteromonadaceae > JBNKXM01. The sequence continues at coordinate 708 of JBNKXM010000104.1, forward strand.
AAAGATATCAATAACGTCGCCTCTAACCCGATACGTCGCGCGAGCAAACGCAACATCATTACGGGTGTACTGTAATTCAGCGAGACGTCTTAAAATATCACGCTGATTAATGATGTCACCAACGCTGATATGTAACATCATTTTCAAATACGAATCAGGATCACCTAATCCGTAAATCGCCGAGACCGAGGCAACAATAATCACGTCACGACGTTCTAACAATGCTTTGGTTGCAGACAGGCGCATCTGCTCGATATGTTCATTAATCGAAGCATCTTTTTCAATAAAGGTATCTGTGGTCGGTACGTAAGCTTCAGGCTGATAATAATCATAATATGAAACAAAATACTCTACTGCGTTATTAGGGAAAAACTCTTTCATTTCGCCATATAACTGTGCAGCAAGTGTTTTGTTTGGCGCCAACATCATTGTAGGCCGATTAAGCTTAGCCACAACATTGGCGACAGTAAAGGTTTTACCTGAACCAGTAACGCCTAACAATGTTTGATGAGCTAAGCCTGCTTCTACCCCTTCCAATAGTTTTGCTATCGCCGTCGGTTGGTCGCCGCTAGGGATGTAATCAGACACTAATTCCATTGATTTCATTAAGTAACTGCCTTCACTTCAATTTCATCTTGGATAAATTGTTTGCTGAAAAAATAATAAGAAATCATCGCCATCACTACATTGCCAAGCAATGCGCCGACAAAGAATCCAGTTAGGCCATAGAGCTGACTCCCCACATACGCTAGCGGGACATAACAGATAAACAAGCGAACAATGCTTAAACTTAAGGCAACCATAGGTTTATGAAGTGCATTAAACGATGAATTGGTTAAAATAATGATACCTTGCAAGCCATAACCTAAGGGTAAAATCCACATAAATAACTGAATAGTTTCTGCTACTGACTGCTCTTTTGAAAAAGCATCAGCAATAATAGGTGCAGCAATAATTAGTACTAAATAAATAAGAACTTGCCACGCCAATACAAATTTTACTGACGTTTTATAACCTTCTTCCACTCGATGCATATTACCTGCACCAAAGTTTTGGCTAATAAATGGTGGTAGCGTCATCGACATAGCCAAGACAACCAAACAAGCTATCGACTCTATACGCGTACCAACACCAAATGCCGCTACCGCAGAATCACCGAAACTAGCAACGATTGCCGTTAACACAGCTGACGCGATTGGAGTTAACATATTGGCACCTGCCGCAGGTAAACCAATGTGTAAAATAGCCTTACTAGACTCAGCAAATGATTTGATAAACACCATGGATGTGTGAATAAGTTGGCGTTTATAACCTATGGTATAGATAACGTAACTTGTACCCACTAACCAAGAAATTAATGTGGCTATTGCGGCGCCTTTTATTCCCATCGCAGGAACAGGACCTAATCCAAAGATAAATATCGGGTCTAAAATCGCATTTACTATACCGCCAAGCCCCATGATCATACTCGGTGTTTTGGTGTCACCACTGGCACGAAGAATCGAATTACCTATCATAGGGCCAATTAAAAATACACTGCCGATAAACCAATAATCCATGTAGTCGCGAATTAACGGCAATAACTCTTCACTTGCTCCAAGCAATGTAAATATTTCGTCAGTAAACAAATGACCAATATATGATAATAAACCAACCACCATAGCCGCGAGAATTAACGCTGTGGTTGCGGAGCATTTTGCAACGCTGTGCTCCTTTTTACCAAGCGCTTTAGCAATAACCGCTGATGTGCCTATGCCTAATCCTATTGTTAAACTGATCACGGTAAAGGTAATTGGGAAGGTAAAACTAATCGCCGCAAGTGGTTGAGTACCCAACAGACCAACAAAAAACGTATCGACTAAATTAAACGTCATCAACAAAATCATTCCGTATATCATCGGAATTGTCATTTGTTTTAGCGTCTGGCCAACAGGATCTTTTAGTAAATCGATTTGATGTTTATTTTTGTTTTCGGTCATTAATTTCAGGCTTAGTTTAACGATTACTGCAACGTAATATATTGTAAAAGATACTAACAAGAGGCGCTATGTAAATATTAAATTTCGTTGTAACTGAATATTTAGCATAAGAAAAGTGAAAATTACCGGTGTAAATGTCTTTTTCTATAACAAATCACAAAACTAATACACATAAAAAATAAGTGTTTTTGTCATTGGACAAAAAACATGCGCTTTGACTATAAACCACCAACAAAAACACTAAAGCACTGAATAATAAGAATATATTTAAAAAGTTCAGATTACATCGATCGTCATCGATTTACAGCTACCCCTTGTAACGCGGTTTTACTCCAGTTTCACTCACACAGTTATCCACAATTTCAGTGGATAACTGTAAGAAAATGTTTATATACATGCATTTGAATAAAGAATCATCATTTGACGGTGCATTTTACAACAGGCTGAACGTAATTTAAGCAAACGAACAATTAAATGATTTTTTTCTTACTTTTGTGTTGACAGCTCGACAAGCTGCCATTAATATTCCGCCCCGTTAACGAGTTGTGAGCAACGAGCCCACACCAAGTTATTCCCCAATAGCTCAGTTGGTAGAGCGACGGACTGTTAATCCGTGTGTCACTGGTTCAAGCCCAGTTTGGGGAGCCACATTATTATACGATGGTTTAAATAACGGTCGTTACGCAAGATAAGCGATAAGTAGCATATCTGCTAAATCCTCAGAAAGTGAGGATAAAAGTTAATATGATGGACAAGTAATAAGGTTCATCGATACTTCGCTGATAAACAGAAGTTTAAAAAGTTTATTCCCCAATAGCTCAGTTGGTAGAGCGACGGACTGTTAATCCGTGTGTCACTGGTTCACGCCCAGTTTGGGGAGCCACATTAAAGGCTACGAGAAATCGTAGCCTTTTTTTTATCTCCATTTCTTTGCCCAGCATTTAACAATCAATAGCCCATATACGCGAATCAGCACAAAAAAACGCCGAGCGAAGTCGACGTTTTTTAGACTAAATAGCTATGAATTACTGCATCATATGATCTCGTAATGCTTTAAATTCTGTACCCTTGTGCCAATTAGGCCAATGATTATCATTTGCTAGCATATAGCCGGTATCAAAGAAAAGTTGTAGCTCTTCAATCAAACTCGTCCATACCCAATTTTCCTGATACTCATCACAGATCTGGTGATAACACTTGCTGATCTGCTCTTCTACAGGCTTACCAAGCAGCTTTTCTTGCTCGCTGACCCAAGTAGAGCCACCACCTGCGCTTAATGCCGGCACGCCCTTTTTCGCTAATGAAAAATGATCTGAACGGTAGTAATAACCGCGCTCAGGTGTTTGTTCTGGGGTTAACGTACGGTTTTGACGTTGTGCAGCTTTTGCCAAATAGTCTTCAAGCTCTGATTTTCCAAACCCCACCACAGTAACATCTGCTTTCTTACCTGTGATATCTAAACTATCCATATTAACTAAACCAACAATTTTATTTAACGGCATAGTTGGGTGGTTGGCAAAATAACGAGAGCCTAAACGTCCCTGCTCTTCAGCAGTTACCGCAATAAATGTCACTGACCGTTTTGGCGCAGTGGTTAATTGACGATAAGCTTGCGCAATATTCATTAAACCAGCTGTACCTGTGGCATTATCATGAGCGCCGTTATACACCGCTTTTTTACCGTCCACCACGGTTGTACCTAAATGATCCCAGTGTGCCATATAAAGCACATGTTCATCTGGTCGCTCGCTGCCTTTTAATGTTGCCAGCACATTATTAGACACTGACTGTTTAATGTCATTGTTAACGGTAACGCTAGCATTAAGTGCTAATGGCACGGCGTGAAAGTCTTTCGTTAACGCCTGTTGTTTTAATTGGGCAAAATCTTTACCAGCCTTGGCAAATAACTGCTTAGCTTTTTCAACGCTGATCCACATTTCAACATCGACAACCGCTTCATTTACTTCTTTAGCTGGTAAATGATATTGTTCGCCGGTCCAGCTGCTTTCAATTACGTTCCAGCCATAACTTGCAGGTTTGGTTTCATGAATGATTATTGCGCCAGCAGCGCCTTGACGTGCCGCTTCTTCATATTTATATGTCCAACGACCATAATAGGTCATGGTATTACCATTAAATAATGCATCATTTTGTGTTGCAAAACCGGGATCATTAACAAGTATCACCACGGTTTTACCTTTAACGTCGATGTCTTTGTAATCATTCCAACCGTATTCTGGTGCATTGATCCCATAACCGACGAATACTAATGGTGAATCTTTTAATTCAATCGTTTGCTGTGTTTTTCGAGAACTGGCGACATAGTTTTTTGGAAAAGTAAAATCCAAATCTGCAATGGTGAGATTTTTCGTTGGTGTACTGTTAATACTAACCATAGGCACCGCTTGCAGATAACTATCTCCATTACCTGATGATAAGCCTAATGATTTAAAACGTTTGATCAACATATCTGTGGTGAGTTTACCGCCTTTGCCTGACGGAGGACGCCCTTCAAATACATCGGAAGATAAGGTTTTAATATCCGCTTTGATCTGCGTAACATCAAATGAATGATAGGCCTTTTGGAAATCGTCACCAGCGAGCGCGCTAATACTAACACTTAACGCAAGCGCTCCACTATAAAGCCGTTTTTTGTATTGTTTCAAACTAAATTCCCCATAACAAAACTTAAGTGACAAAAGACTATCTGCTAATCATGGCTAACACCAGCCTATTTTATTAATTACACTTTGTGATCAGTAAATTAAAGATGACAACAACAAAGCTAGTGTTATGCTCATGTGTCGTTCTTAAGGTTCTTTTGCCAATAACCTACATCTAGCCATTGCCCAAATTTATAACCGACGTTGTTAAAATGAGCGACTTTCGTCATACCAAACTTTTCATGTAATGCCACACTTGCGTCATTAGGCAGTGTTATCCCGCCAATTACCGCATTAATGTCAGTCTTTTGTAATAAGCTAAACAAGTCTTCAAGTAACTGAGTGCCTAAACCGCGCCCTTTTACCTCATTTGTTAAGTACACGGAGATTTCACAGGAGAAACGATACGCCGAACGCGTTTTCCATGGGCTAGAATATGCGTAACCAACAACTTTTCCCGCTAATTCAGCAACTAACCAAAAATGCCCAGCACTTAATACGTTATCAATTCGTTGAGTAATCTCATCAGCATTGACCAACTGCTCTTCAAAAGTGATCACTGTTTGTTCAACATAATAGTTATATATCTTGGTAATTTCAGGTGCATCATCTGCTCGCACCACTCTGATCATCATAGTTTTCCTCTTGGTACACGTATAAATTTATCTCGTGTAGATATATCGCAGTTGATAGCAAGAGTAAAAATAAAATTAGATTTAGCTTTTATATTATGGGGATAGTAATTAAGTGATTAACGCTGGCAACACATGCAATTTAGACAACAACAAATAATTGATACATACCGACTGTGACCAACATCATGCCTAATATTTTGCTAAAGATAGCGACCCTAGCAAGCCATTTTTCGGCGACAACGATAAGAGTGATCACAAATATCCAGATAAGATCCATCACTCCAGTGACAAACAATAATGTCATCAATAACCAGCAGCAACCTAAACAATATTGCCCGTGTTTAATACCTAATCGAATGGCGCCAAGCGTTCCTTCTCGCCAATGCTGCGATAAAATACTTAGCGGAGAAGCGCACAAACGTAAACACTGTTGCTTTAGTGGTG
>JBNKXM010000105.1:0-6399 GCA_050300315.1 Thalassotalea sp.
AATTACCACCACTGTCAAGTCTGGAACCAGATCAACCACTCATCTTATATGTCTCCGCATCACACACAGCAATGATCGATTTATCCTTTTTAAACTCATCGGGAATGATCACCCGCCCATTTTGATTTTGACGACAACATTTCACCTCATGCATTAGCTCCAGAGAAATATCGTTATAGTAAATAATGGTCACTTTTCTTAACTGCTCTTCCATCGCCAGCATTCCTTTATTTCATCGGTAACAGAATTATTGTTCGCTATTGTTAAGTGTAGTAGTTAATCAACCAATTAATGAAAAAATTAACCTCGCAGGAAATATTTGCGAAGAAGAGCCAACAACAGCAATAAAAAAACGCCCAAAATGGGCGTTTAATCATAAGCAAAGCGTAAATATTAGTTTGATAACTTACTATCTAACTCTTCAATTTTTGCCTGCCAAATTGCTGGGCCAGTTACATGAGCTGACTCACCTGAACTGTCTACGGCAACCGTTACTGGCATATCTTCCACTTCAAATTCATAGATAGCTTCCATACCTAAATCTTCAAAAGCAACAACTCGTGCTTTTTTAACCGCTTTAGAGACTAAATACGCGGCTCCACCAACCGCCATTAAATAAACTGACTGATGTTTTTTAATATTTTCACACGTTGCAGGACCACGTTCAGATTTACCGATTGACCCTAACAAACCAGTTTGAGAAAGCATCATTTCACTGAATTTATCCATACGGGTTGCAGTAGTTGGTCCCGCTGGGCCAACCGCTTCATCACCAATAGCATCTACAGGGCCAACGTAGTAGATAAATTTATTGGTAAAATCAACAGGTAATGTTTCCCCTGCCGTTAACATTTCTTGAATACGCTTATGCGCTGCATCGCGTCCGGTTAAAATAGTACCGCTTAACAGTACAGTTTCACCCGTTTTCCAATCAGCGATATCCGCCTTGGTTAACTCATTCAAATTGACTCGACGAACATTTTCGCCAACTTCCCAGGTGATTTCTGGCCACTCTTCTAATTTAGGTGGCTGTAAATCTGCAGGTCCTGAACCATCTAAATGAAAATGAACATGACGTGTCGCCGCACAATTTGGGATCATCACCACAGGTTTCGATGCTGCATGGGTTGGCGCTGAATTAATTTTTACGTCAACAACTGTGGTTAAACCGCCTAAACCTTGTGCACCTATGCCTAATTTATTAACTCGCTCATAAATTTCTAAACGCAGTTCTTCTTCTGCGTTTTGCGGCCCTCTGTCTATTAACTCTTGAATATCGACAGGCTCCATTAAGCTTTCTTTTGCCAATACCGCGGCTTTTTCTGCGGTACCGCCAACACCTATGCCTAACATCCCTGGTGGACACCAACCAGCGCCCATAGATGGCAAGGTTTTGACCACCCAATCAGCGATTGAATCACTTGGGTTTAACATCACCATTTTGGTTTTGTTTTCACTACCACCGCCTTTTGCAGCGATCATCACTTCGATTTCATCACCTTCAACCAACTCAATATGAACAACAGCTGGGGTATTATCTTTAGTGTTTTTTCGCGCGCCAGTTGGATCAGCAACAATTGATGCCCGTAATGGGTTATCTGGATTCATATAAGCACGACGCGTACCTTCATCCACCATTTGCTGCACCGTCATATCAGTTTTATCCCACTGTACCGCCATACCCACTTTCACAAAGCAGGTGACGATACCAGTATCTTGACAAATTGGACGCTTACCATGTGCTGACATTCTAGAATTAATCAAGATCTGAGCAATCGCATCTTTTGCCGCTTGGCTTTCTTCCTTGTGATACGCCTTTTCTAATGCTTGAATAAAGTCTAATGGATGATAATAAGAAATATACTGCAATGCATCTGCAATACTGTCGATTAAGTCTTGCTGTTTAATGATAGCCATGATCGCCCTTTACATTTTTTAGGTTGCTCTGTTCAACATCTGCGAGTGAAAATGTTGAAAGTTATATTTTTGCCGATATGATACCCTGCTTAAAAGCGACTCGCCACTATAATGCTATCGCCAAACAACGATTAGGTAACAAATTTGCTTCGTAATACTAACGCAATTATCAAGGCCAAACCCTTGAACTTTAGTCAAAAGATTTCCTCTACGGAATTATTCGCTCACTTTGCTCATCAGCCATGGGCAATGTTGCTTGATTCTTGTCAAAGTGACCATATCGACAGCCGTTATGACATTATTGTTTGGCAACCGAAAATCACGTTAGTGACCCGCGAACAAACTACCTTTATTGAATATTTTGACGATGAACAAGTTTGCACCCATTCAGAGCAAAGCTTAGCGGATCCATTTACCCTTTTACAAAATAAACAAAAAGAATGTTTTCAGCACATTGACATAGCAGAATGTGCTCTACCGTTTTTAACAGGTGCAGTAGGTTATTGTAGCTATGATCTTGGTCGACGCATTGAGCAGTTACCTAGCATTGCCGAGAAAGATATTGATATGCCAGAAATGGCGATGGGTATTTATCAGCAAGCACTAGTATTTGATAACCAGCAACAAAGCTTTCAATTGCTCTGTCTTGATCACCAAAGAGCTAGCATTGAAGCCGAACTGTTTGCGTTAAGTGAAAAATTACCTGTTCAAAACGATAGCGCATTTCGCTTAAGCCAAGATTGGCAAGCAAACTTAAGCAGAGCAAGCTATCAAGAAAAATTTGAAAAAATACAGCAATATCTATTGTCTGGTGATTGTTATCAAATCAACTTAACGCAGCGATTTTCCAGCAAATACTGCGGTAGTGAATATCATGCTTATTTAGCACTGAGAGAAAAGAATCAAGCGCCATTCTCAGCCTATATCAAATTACCAGAGCACACTATCTTAAGCATTTCACCCGAACGCTTTTTACAAGTTGAGCAAAAAAAGGTACAAAGTAAGCCCATTAAAGGCACTATGGTGAGAAGTAACGACTCCACTAAAGATGCCGAAAACGCTGAAATATTACAACACTCAAGCAAAGACAGAGCAGAAAACTTAATGATTGTAGATTTACTACGTAATGACATCAGTAAAGTGTGTATGCCAGGTTCGGTAAAAGTTCCTAAGCTTTTTAGTATCGAAAGTTTTCCCGCCGTTCATCATTTAGTCAGCACAGTTGAAGGACAACTAGCGCCTGAATATAGCGCGTTTGATCTATTGCGCGGCGCATTTCCTGGCGGTTCGATAACTGGCGCGCCAAAAATCAGAGCGATGGAAATTATTGATGAGCTTGAACCGCATCGTCGCAGCATTTATTGTGGCAGTATCGGATATTTTTCTGCCTGTGGTAATATGGATACTAACATCACCATTCGTACCTTAGTGTGTGAGCAGCAAAATATTCATTGTTGGGCCGGTGGCGGTATCGTTGCTGACTCTAATGTCGACGCCGAATATCAAGAAAGTTTAGATAAAGTCAATAAAATATTGCCTATTTTGGCACAACTTAAGTAGCGAGGTTGAGATGACTAAAGATGAATTTTTGCATAAATTTCAATTAAGTCCTCTCAATGTTACTCAACAGCAACAACACTTACTGACCCAGCCAAGTCATCTAAAACAGTCGGCAGTACTCATTGCTTTAGTTGAACAAGAAGCGCAGCTGCAGGTGTTATTAACTAAACGAGCCAGCCATTTAACACATCACAGTGGACAAATATGTTTTCCTGGCGGCAAGGTTGAGCAGCAAGATGTTGATCATACCGCAACCGCACTTAGAGAAGCGTATGAAGAAATTGGTTTAGATGCCAAATACTTAACTGTGATTGGGCAACTACATCCTTATCAAACCATCACAGGCTTTAGCATAACACCGATTGTTGCGATATTAGACGCCTCTGCTCCGTTAACAATAGATAGCAATGAAGTTGCTGAAATATTTCACGTGCCTTTTCATCATTTTCTCGCAACCGATAAACACATCTCATTTACCCTTGAGCACAAAACAGGCAATCAGCAAGTCCATTTTATGCCCTATCAGCATTATAATATTTGGGGAGCAACTGCCGCCATCTTAAAGGACTTAAGTGAATTAATTGCCGATTAAGCTCGCTCAAAAACAACCAGCATCTATAATATTCAAAGAAAACTGTTTATCCTTTTGATAACTTTCAGTTATCATTACCGAAGATAATTTTACAATTTGCATTATATGCAAATATATATTCAGGTTTTATAGATGATTAGTGTATTTGATATGTTCTCTATCGGTATTGGGCCTTCTAGCTCACATACCGTAGGCCCAATGAAAGCTGCTAAGTTGTTTGTTGATCATTTAGTTGATAATGGTCTGATCACGCAAGTTGATCGCGTAAAAACCGAACTCTTTGGTTCGCTAGGACAAACGGGTATTGGTCATGGTACAGGAAAAGCCGTGATCCTCGGATTATCAGGCGAAACACCTGAGCAAATAGCCGTTGAATCCATTGACCAAATTCTCACTAAAGTCACCAGCGAGCAGAAAATCACACTATTTAATGGCCAAGTAGTCAGTTTTCCAAAAGACAATGCCATTATCTATCATCGCAGAAAAACACTCCCCGCTCATGCCAATGCGCTAACTTTGTATGCTTACAACAATGATCAACTGATCTTTGAAGAAACATATTATTCAATTGGTGGTGGTTTTATTGTTCAAGACTGTGATTTTGAAAAAGAAAAAAACAAAGCCTTATCTTTGCATAGCAATATTGATCGACCACACAGATTTAGCTCTGCCGACGAGTTAATCGGCATAGCAACCGAAAAAGGTCTCAGCATAAGCACCATCATGATGGACAATGAAAAGTGCTTAAATACACAAGAAGTTATCGAAAAAGAACTGATGAGAATTTGGCAAGCAATGCGTGAAAGTGTCGAACGAGGCATGCGCACTGAAGGCATCTTACCCGGCGGTCTTAAAGTACATCGCAGAGCCCCTGCACTGTTTCGTTCATTATCAGTGGAAAGTAACAATGATCCTCTCTCTGCAATGGATTGGGTTAACTTATTTGCACTTGCCGTTAACGAAGAAAATGCGGCAGGTAGCCGAGTGGTTACCGCACCAACAAACGGCGCTGCAGGTATTATTCCTGCGGTACTTTGTTACTACGATAAATTTATCAAACCGGTCAGCAATGAAGATTGCATCCGCTATTTATTAACCGCTGCCGCTATTGGTATTCTCTATAAAACCAATGCAACCATTTCTGGCGCTGAAGGCGGCTGTCAGGCAGAAGTTGGTGTTGCCTGTTCAATGGCAGCAGGTGCGTTAACCGAAGTGATGGGTGGTTCGCCAAAGCAAGTTGAAAATGCCGCAGAAATCGGCATGGAACATAATTTAGGATTAACCTGTGATCCAGTTGGCGGCTTAGTTCAAGTGCCTTGTATTGAACGTAATGCCATGGGTGCAGTAAAAGCGATAAATGCTTCACGTCTAGCACTAAGAGGCACAGGTACTCATAAAGTCTCGCTCGATAAAGTTATTAAAACTATGTGGGAAACGGGCAACGATATGAAAACAAAATATAAAGAAACATCTCGTGGCGGACTTGCCGTCAATATTATCGAATGTTAATGCGATAAGCATAAGTAAAAATCAATTATTAAAAAGCCGTTGTCAGCAGACTGACAACGGCTTTTTTACGCTAGAGAGCCAATCCCTGTTATCTTGTCGGTAACTCAATATCAGCAAACATTTCTTCAACTTCGGCGTTATTTTTTAGCAAGACAGCACGAGTAACGAGATCGCGATTAAGATGTGGCGCAAAGCGCTCGATAAAGTCAAACATGTAACCACGCAAGAAGGTGCCTCTTCTAAAACCAATTTTAGTGGTACTCGCTTTAAATAAATGGCTCGCATCAATTCTGACTAAATCACTATCAAGTTTTGGATCCATCGCCATTGTCGCGATAACACCAATACCAACTCCCATTCGGACATAGGTTTTAATAACGTCAGCATCTGTCGCGGTAAAGGCTATTTTCGGCTCGACACCTGCTTTATTAAACGCGTCATCTAATTCTGAACGTCCGGTAAAACCAAAGACATAAGTTACTAAAGAATATTTAGCAATGTCTTCAATGGTAATATTTGATTTATTCGCTAGCGGATGATCAGGACGAACAATAATACTGCGATTCCAATGATAACAAGGCAGCATGATCAAATCGTTATATAAATGGAATGATTCCGTTGCTATCGCAAAATCAGCATCGCCTTTAGTGGCCGCATCACTAATTTGTGCAGGCGTTCCTTGATACATATGCAAAGATACTTTGCTATATTTTTTCATAAAGCCCTGAATAACATCAGGCAAGGCGTATCGCGCTTGGGTATGCGTTGTTGCGATTCTCAACTTACCTTCGTCTGGCTGCGTATGCTCCCTTGCAACCGCT
>JBNKXM010000106.1:0-6394 GCA_050300315.1 Thalassotalea sp.
ATATAAACGTATTCTCATCGATGAAATATTCTAAGTTCAAGCCTGACTCTATGGTATCGACGGTTTCTGGCTTTAATGCAGTATTACCTAAGCCAACAGGATTATTTTGCGCATACAATTGCTCTATCGACGGCGACTGAAATGCGCTGCCGGCAAACAGTTTAATTTTTAGGTTATCCATTGCTTGCCAAATTAAGGCTACTCTTGGGTTAACTGTTGAACCAAAGTCTGAATAATGATCATATCTTAAGCCAAGTGTCGTTTGTAAGTTTGGGCTCAGTCGCCACTCATCCTGCAACGATAAATATTGGAAATCTCTATCGACATCGGTCAGATAAATATAAGGCGTATTGGTAACCGAGGTTAATTTGCCATCAACCACAGTTTCTGTACCATTTAAAATACCTGGACCGAAATTTTTACGCTCTGTCGCATTAAAATGTTGTTGCTCCGCTCCCAATTCCCAACGAACATAATGTGCATCATTGACAGCTAATACATGCGTTAAGCGTGCTGTAGTTGTTTGTCCTCCTGGACTGGGCGTACCGATATAACCCTCAGTAAACAAGGTAAACGTCGTTGGAGTGACAAAATCAATATTGCCATCAGCACCTATCGGTAACACGCTGCCAGCAGGAAAAACATACAAATAAGACTTAGTTTGTTGATCTTTGTAACTTAACGTAGCATTTAATGAGCCGGGGAAATAATTACTCAAATCATATTGAACGCGATATTCATCATGACGCACTGATGAATACCCTTTATTGTCAAGAGCTTGAGCTATACCTGCAGCTAAACCTAAATCAAAGTTTCGCCAAGTAAAAAATGATAACGTCAAATTGTCTTGTTGCCATTTGGCTAATCCAGAAAAGACCCGATAATGTTCGTCAATTCTGCCAGGTGCATTCGACGCATGAGTACCAAAAACATTATCGAATGTTGTTTGTAGATCAGAGGAGACGATACGCTCATCATCATCAGCACTTTCTAAATAATCAAAAGAAAGTTGTAATTTAGCATCGCCAAAAGCCATTTTATGTCGACCATAAAATTCATAGCTATCAAAACTCCCTGCTCGAGCACCAAATGATGGCGCCATTTCATCATAGCCATAAGACACTAAGTTAATAACACCTGCAAAGGCGTCCGCGCCATAGACAACAGAGCCAGGACCAAGAATAACCTCCATTCGCTTAAAACTGCTCAGGGGTAATTGAAAGCCGCTATGTCGTCCACTGTCTTGCAATGAATTGATTGGCTCGCCGTCTATCAAGACTTTAATTTTTGAAGAGCTATTACCTGATAAACCACGAAAAATTAACGCGTTATGATCATATTGAATGGATTTACTTAAATGGACGCCAGGAATAGTCCTTAACACATCGGCAAAGGTTCTAGCGCCCATAGCTTGCCACTCCTCAGCGGAAATTACGGTAACATTGGCTGGTGCTTGCGTTGATTTTTGTTCGAAACCTGAGGCTGCAGTCACCACAGTAACTTGTGCTAATTCAGCTAAGCTAAGATCAAATAATGAATCCGTGTTATTACTGTAACTTGCAGGAGGTAAGAGTGTTGCGCAAACAAAGGCAACATACCGATATTTCATCTAAGGTACCAAATGATATTGCTTTGTCTCTATAATATAGATAAAAATCATCTCTTTAACAGTAATTTATTGATAAATCGCAGAACAAGGTAACGTTTATTGAATTAACCAATGCTTTATCGCTTGTTCATGCAAAAATGTGCCAGCATCTTCACCCTGTAACAACGCTAATGTTGCCAATAATCCTGCCTGAATACATTGAGGCGCAGCGACTGTGATTGATTTAGGAGAGTTTTCAACTGGCCAACCCGTATTAACATTAAGTACATGCCCATAACGCTTGCCGTGTTTTAATAAAAAGCGCTTAGCATCTCCACTGGTTGCGACTGCACCATGGCTAATTTGCACGATCATTGCGCTTTGCTGCTCAAGACTAGGATGTTCGACACCAACCAGCCAAGCACTCTGATCACGTCTTGGGCCATTAACAGCCAAATCTCCACCAAAGTTAACTAACAGGGGGATATTATCATGGCCTAAGCGTTTTACGGTTTGAGCAGCAATCATTAATGCCTTGTCGACCGCATACTCTTTACCTAAACCACCAAAATCTATTTCCATATTAGGCTGCATTTGAAAATACTTTTGATCAAACGCCACTTGTCGCCAGCCAACAAACGGCAATATCTCATCAATTTCGTGCTGGCTTGGCACATTATCAGATCCGTCAAATTGCCAGACTTTGCGTAGCACTCCAGAGGTGATATCGAATAAGCCTTCACTTAACTGATAGCAATGTTCTGCAAACTGCAGTAGTTGATACGTTTCTTGATCGATGGCGCACTTCTGTCCTGCTTTGGCATTTAATTGCCCACAGACACTATTGCTTTGATAACGCGAATATTTATCTTCGATTCGCCATGCTTCTTTAGCAACCTCTTGACCAACTATGGCTGCTAAATCAGCATCGCTACTATCAATTAATACTTCACAAGGGCTCGCCATGGCATCAAAGGTTACTGTATAGCCGTCTTCTCTCGCTGTACAATTCACTTGTCTTGCCATCGCTTCCCCACTTAGCTTACTAAAATGAATAACTCACCTGCGCAATAATCGCATCAACGCTATCATATAGACTAACATCGTTTAACACGCCAATGGTTGCCGTACCGTCACTTTTTGGTGACTGGCGATAGTATTCCAATCGAAATGACAAGCTATCACCATTGTTCAATGGTAAGCCATATTTAAGCCCAACGGTATAAGCATCCATTTCACCGATACGATAATCTGCACTAACGTATTGAGCAGGTACAGCACCTTCGTTTACAAACGGACGATAAAACTCTGCCGCCGATTGGGTATAGTATCTAAAATGCGGCTCGATATAATGCCCATCGGTTAACGCGATACGATAACGTAGATCAACGGTGTGTGAATCTATCTTCCAGTCATCGGTCATAAAACGGTAAGAAGCATCTAATACTGTATTATAAAAATGCGTTTTAGCTTGGGCAAAAAATGCATGTTTAGTACGTGAATCAGGTCGGTTTTCATAGATGGCTCGTTGGGTGTTTCCCTGATCATCAATGACACTAACCACCTTAAACGGATCGGTGAGATAACCACTAACATCCGAATAACTATAATTAAGTTGCACTATGGTATTGCGATTTATCACTTGAGTGACACCAAACAACAGATCTGCGGTAGTTTTGTTGTCACTTGAATCACCACGCGTTTGCGCAAATAAGTCATCGAATACTGGTGTACCAAACTCATCAATAACCATTGAGGTCAAAGGTTTAGGAATATCGCCTTCTGGCGTAATTTGGTCAAACGCAAATGAAAAACCAGCAGACAAAGTGGTATTTTTCTTATTAAAGTCTCGCGCAAGATTACTGTTTACCGATAATGACAGATAATCATATTCTTTAGAGAAGTTACCGCCGACGCTCCATGTGTAATCATTGAACAATGGTTGGCTCCAAGAACCTGTTAATTGTACACGGGTATCATGAAACGTATCGTCTAACGGTGTTTGATTAGCTTTGACTTGATATTGACCGTTACCCGAAGGTCGAGTGAAGGTCTGCACTTTAGGTTGTGCCACGGCGCCATTGGCAGAAGCACCCGTTAAGGTATCGACGGTCAGTTTTAAATTTAATACTTGATCGTTGCCAAAGGTCTTTTGCCCAGCAACGATACCTTCAACTGCGGTCACCCGATCACTTTCACCATAGTACATAATCGCTGTGTCAAACTGCCATTCATCGGTAGCAGTTTCGCTCGCAAGTACGTTAGTACTGCCTAACAATGCGCATGTTGCGCTAGTTAAGATCGCCTTGATGTCTTTTGTTTTACTTAGTTGCATCCACAACCTCCGCCGCCAAAGCTCTTGCCACCACTTGATGCTTCCTTACTAAAATAAATATGATCATCAAGTGCCGAATCGATAGGAGAAGCGGTTAGCGCCATTTCTTTCTTCGCTAATATGTCTCTTTCCCAAGGCTCAACACCAAGAGATGAACACCCTGATTGGGTCAACAGAGTTATCATAGCAGCGAGTAACATTAGTTTTTTATCTTTCATAACTACGCCCTTTATTTTTTATTGCCTAAGATATAACTCAGCTAACTTAAGGTAACCTTAAGAATGCTTTTTTTAGCCAATATTTAGCTTGGGGTTGTTGCTGCTGAGAATAGTTTGCTCAATTAACGTCAAGCGATCTTGTCCCCAACAAAAAATGTCTTGATATTTAAAACACGGGACGCCCCACAAACCAAGCGCTTCTAATTCAGTTTGATATTGATCAATCCATTGTTGCCAATCGTGATCAAGTGCAAATGCCATTGCTTGCTGATAATTAAGGCCGATATTTTGGCAAATCTTATCAATAGAGCGAGGCAGAGAAACATCGATATTATCAACATAAATCGCTTTGAAAACCGCATCGATAAATGCCACTTCTTGACCTTGAGATTTCGCATAACTAAACACTTGATAGCAATTAATAATCCCTTGCCCTAGGGGATCAGCGAAACTTTGAAACGGAATATTTGCAGATTTTGCTTCTCGATGAGCATCGATATAGAGATAACGCTGTTTGTTAACTGGCACATCTAAACCTCTCATCATCAAGGGCAAAATCGGCTTAATATTTAGCGTTAAATGATAATGTTCAGCTAGACGTTTCGCTTTGACAAAACCAAGATACGAATACGGGCTACGTAATGACAAATACACATCAAATGCAGAACTATCTCCTAATGCTACTAGCGGTTTATCACCATTAAGCATTAAACGGTTATGTGTATATTTAACGCGCTGTTCACCACGTGTTAATCCTAATGTTTGCAATTTTTCTTCAAGATAAGCGAGTCTATCAATGCCCACAAACCAGTCTCCGGCAAAAAACAAGCTGGCTGGCAAATAATGCCCTTTGCCACTTAAGCGTTGCAAATTCTTAATTTGAAAATTAATTACTGGTGTCGAATTATTATAGTTATGTTCAAAGCCATCAAACCAAGTGCGATAAAATACCGAAAGCGCTTCGGCAATACTTTTCGAGTTAAATTGCCACATTTGTTGGCCAGTGATTAATGTTTTGCTCGATGGGTATTGCTGTAGTTTTTTCAAGCCATATTGCTCAGCAATAAAATTGGCATCTTTTAATGCCCATGCTCGCATTAATTTCGGGGCAATAGTTACGCCAGGCAGCGCGTCATAAATCAAATAAAGTTTAAAGCAAATGGTGTAGCGCTGTTCTATGTCTGCAAGCACTTGCATTAACATAAAACTGTATGGATCATTTAACGCGAGATATACTTCTACCGTAGGTTTATTACCTAATAATAAAGGCAAGCGTAAATGCTTAAATGTTAAACATTGTGTTCTTAGCGTACTCCTAAGCCAAGCCGCTTTAAACCTTGTTAGCAGTTTTGAAAAAATGGTAAATCCCTCTAATAAACCGAGAACCGTTTGGTGCTCACAACAAACCCTTGTAGAATAAGACAATATTATGACACAAATTAGCGTTTGTTCGGTTATTTATTTACTCACGAACGTTTTATGGAATGACAATGCATTTAACCAATTTAAGCCAAGTGCTTGAGAGAAACACAGACTTACTGGTTGCCAACTATCCGTTATTGGTTAACATGCCAGACGATGAATTAGCGAACGTTATCCAGCAACAAAACCCACAGTGTCAACTGAGCTTTTACGACAGTAATTTTGAATTACATTTGGCGCATCAAAAAATAAGCCACAGCAATTGTCAATTTAGTGCCCATTACCAAAGCGAGTTGACTCATGATTTAGTGATTATCGCGTTTCCAAAAAGTAAAAGTGAATTACGCATGACGTTGGCTATGCTAACTGACTGCACGACCGAGCAAACTCGAGTATTAATCGTTGGTGAGAATAAAAGTGGGATAAAATCAATCAACAAGATCATTGAGCAGCAAACACTGTTTTGTGAAAAAGTTGATACTGCTCGCCACTGTTTACTCATTGAAACAGCGCTTTGTGAAGATAAACAGCCATTTAATCTCGACGATTGGTACAGTTATTATCACGTTAATGTCGACAATATTTCATTTAAGGTGGCAGCCCTGCCTGGGGTGTTTAGTCAAGGTAAGCTTGATACTGGCACCGCCATTTTATTACAACATTTACCTCAACATATTACAGGTAACGTCTTAGATTTTGGCTGTGGTGCGGGCGTGATTGCTTGCTATATTGGTTTGCAAAACCCAGACGTGTCGTTAGATTTAGCCGATGTCAGTGCGCTAGCATTAACATCGTCGTTAACCACGCTGGCATTAAATAACCTTCACGGGA
>JBNKXM010000107.1:0-6364 GCA_050300315.1 Thalassotalea sp.
TTGCCATCAACTGCTTCGGTAATTTTCATTAATCCTAAGTTATTTAATACTCTACGAATATGGTTACGAGCAAGCATACTATCGTCCACGAGTAACACTCTGATCTCATGGACATCAAAATGTTCAAGATCCATTTCATCGGCTGAGAGCAAATCTATGGTGTTATTGATTGCTGCGTGTAAATGCTCACTGGTAAAGGGTTTAGGTAAAATGGCCACCACACCTGATTGCTTAAATTCTTCAAGACTTTCGCGTTTATATTCGCTAGAAACCAGCATAAAAGCAGAGTCTTGGTTATTTTGTGAGTTATTAACTTGTTTAAGTAATTCGAGCGCAGTGCCGTCAGGATAATACATTGCACTGGCAATTAAATCATAATGGTGACGCTCAATAATTGTTTTTGCCTCTTGAAAGCTCTTTGCCAAGGTAATTTGGCTGATCTCTTGGCTTTTAAGGTGATTGATGATTATTTTACTTTGTGTGTCTGATGGCTCAACAAGTAAGATTGATAAGTCGCTTGGTTGGATACTGTTCATTTATAATTTCAGTTAATTTATATTAGCCACCGATAAACTTGACTTTAAAACCTTCTTTTTCAAGGATAGTTTTAATAGCATCACGTTTATCACCTTGTATTTCAATGGTTTCATCAACTACGCTACCACCTGTACCGCAACTTTTTTTTAGTTTGCTGGCAAGGTTTTTAAGTGCGTTTTGATCAAGCCCTAAGCCACTGATAACGATAACGCCTTTGCCTTTTCTTCCCTTCGTTTCCCGACGAACTTTTGCGATACCATCACTTGGGGTGACAGTTTGCTGTGGCTGTTCTTTAATTCTGCCTTTGTCGGTAGAGTAAACTAAGTTAGATAATTGATCTTGCCAAGACATAAATGAGGCTCATCAGTGAAATTGTCGCTGAATTATAATGAAAACTCGGGATAAAAAAAACCAGCCATTTGGCTGGTTTTTGTTTTAGGTGATATTACGTTTTATAACTTAGCTTCAAGCTCAGGTAAAACGTCAAATAAATCGGCAACAATACCGTAGTCAGCTACTTGGAAAATAGGCGCTTCAGCATCTTTGTTGATCGCTACGATGATTTTTGAATCTTTCATCCCTGCTAAATGTTGAATCGCACCTGAGATACCAACAGCGATGTAAAGATCAGGAGCAACGATTTTACCCGTTTGACCTACTTGCATGTCGTTAGGAACAAAGCCCGCATCAACCGCAGCACGAGATGCACCAATAGCGGCACCTAGTTTATCAGCGATACCTTCAAGTAATTTGAAGTTTTCACCGTTTTGCATACCACGGCCACCAGAAATAACAACGCTAGCTGCGCCTAAATCCGGACGCTCTGAAACGGTTAACTCGTCGCTTACATGGCTTGATGTACCAGCGTCAGTGACAGTATCTAGAGCTACGATCTCAGCGTTACCATCGCTTGCAACAGCATCAAATGCGGTTGAGCGTACAGTGATCACTTTTTTGCTATCTAAACTTTGAACGGTAGCGATTGCATTACCAGCATAAATAGGGCGGATAAAGGTATCAGCAGATTCAACGCCAATAATGTCAGAAATTTGCGCAACATCTAATAATGCAGCAACACGTGGCATAAAGTTTTTACCCGT
This sequence comes from Thalassotalea sp., assembly GCA_050300315.1. Taxonomy (GTDB): domain Bacteria; phylum Pseudomonadota; class Gammaproteobacteria; order Enterobacterales; family Alteromonadaceae; genus JBNKXM01. Next base: position 1,638 of record JBNKXM010000107.1, read on the forward strand.
AGTTAATGCTGTTGCTAAAATATGCTGATAGTCGCCAGCCAATTCTGTCACTAATAAACTAATGTTTTCTGCTAATTGATGCTCGTAAGCCGCATTGTCTGCAACTAATACTTTACTTACACCGTTTACTTTAGCGGCTTGTTCTGCAACGCCACCACAATTAGCACCCGCAACTAAAATATGGATGTCTCCACCAATAGCTTGAGCTGCGGCAACCGTTTTTAACGTATCCGCTTTTAATTCGTTATTGTCGTGTTCGGCAAATACTAAAATACTCATGAGATCACCTTCGCTTCATTTTTTAATTTTTCTACTAATTCATCTACAGATTCTACAACTATACCTGCTTGACGTTCAGCAGGTGGTGTTACTTTTAATAAGTTAACACGAGCAGATAAATCGATACCAAAATCGGCAGCAGCTTTAACATCTAACGGCTTACGTTTTGCTTTCATAATGTTAGGTAAAGAAGCATAACGAGGTTCATTTAAACGTAAGTCAGTGGTAACAATAGCTGGTAAGTTAAGTGCTAATGTTTGTAAACCGCCATCAACTTCACGAGTAACGTTAACTTTGTCTCCATCAACCTTAACGGCAGAAGCGAAAGTACCTTGAGGCATTCCTGTTAACGCCGCTAACATTTGGCCTGTTTGATTATTGTCGCTATCAATCGATTGTTTTCCTAAGATAACTAATTGTGGTTGTTCTTCTTCAACCACTTTTTGCAATAATTTAGCAACGTTTAATGAATCTAAATTTTGATCGGTTTCGATGTGAATTGCACGATCTGCACCTAGTGCTAAAGCGGTGCGTAATTGCTCCTGACATGCTTTGTCACCAATAGATACGGCAATAACTTCAGTTGCTGTGCCAGCTTCTTTTAATCGAACCGCTTCTTCTACTGCAATTTCACAAAATGGGTTTATCGCCATTTTTACGTTCGCTAAATCAACATTACTGTTGTCAGCTTTTACGCGAACCTTGACGTTATAGTCGATGACACGTTTGATGGGTACTAATACTTTCATCGTTGCCTCTAATTATGCTTGTTGTAATTTTAGGTCTAGGCTTAAGCTAGGCCTGTGTATTTGGCTCAAAGACTACTGTTAGATAACCTATACGTCAACGTAAACTTTATGTCAAAATGAGCAAATGTGTTTTATATCAGTAAATGGTCTTTTACAGCATAGTATTTACTGACGAAAATTCTAGAGGTATGATATTATCAAACAGGTGTTTGAAAATCAAACGTGTGTTTGAATTTCAATAGTGAAACAATTTTGGGGGAAATTATGGAACGCGAATCGATGGAATTTGATGTAGTGATCGTCGGTGCTGGACCGGCTGGTTTATCTACAGCATGTCGCTTAATGCAGTTAGCACAAGAAAAAGAACAAGAGCTTATGGTTTGCGTTGTCGAAAAAGGCTCAGAAGTTGGCGCACATATTTTGTCTGGTGCCGTTTTTGAACCAAGGGCATTGAGTGAACTCTTTCCCGATTGGCAAGAAAAAGGCGCGCCGCTCAATACTCCAGTAAGTAAAGATGATATTTATTTACTTACCGGTGCAGAGAGTGCGATTAAATTACCCAATTTTGGTGTGCCAAAAACTATGCACAATGATGGTAATTATATTGTCAGTATGGGCAATGTTTGTCGTTGGTTGGCAGAGCAAGCTGAACAACTCGGTGTAGAAATTTTCCCTGGTTTCCCTGCTCAAGAAGTTTTGTATAACGACGATGGTAGTGTCGCGGGTATTCTTACTGGCGATATGGGATTAGACGCTGAAGGTAATCCGAAAGATTCTTATGTGCCTGGTATGGAATTGCGGGCAAAATATACCGTATTTGCTGAGGGCTGCCGTGGCCATCTTGGCAAAGAACTTATCGCAAAGTTTGCATTAGATAAAGATGCCTCACCGCAGCACTATGGTATAGGTTTTAAAGAAATTTGGGATATTGCGCCAGAGAAACATCAAGAAGGGCTTGTTGTTCATAGTGCTGGTTGGCCGTTAGACAAACATACCGGTGGTGGCGGTTATTTATACCACGCCGAAAATAACCAAGTATTTGTTGGTTTAATTGTCGATTTGAACTACAGCAACCCGCATTTGAGCCCTTTTGATGAATTCCAACGTTATAAGCATCATCCAAAAATTGCTCAATACCTTGAAGGTGGTAAGCGTGTCTCTTATGGTGCACGCGCTATGGCGAAAGGTGGATTTAATTCGTTACCTAAAATGACAATGCCGGGCGCGATAATTGTTGGTTGTGACGCAGGTACGATTAATTTTGCGAAAATCAAGGGCAATCATACCGCAATGAAGTCGGGCATGTTAGCGGCTGAGACTATTTTCGATGCGATAAGTGCGGGCGATGAAGGTGGTAAAGAGTTAACGTCATTTACAGACAGTTATAAAAATTCTTGGCTGTATGATGAATTATACAATACGCGTAATTTCGGCCCAGCAATGCATAAGTTTGGCACGTTCTGGGGTGGTGTGTTTAATACCTTAGATCAGAATTTCTTTGGTGGAAAATTACCTGTTAACTTTAAAGATGACTCATTAGATCATGAACAGTTAAAACTTGCGGCAGAGTGCCCGGTCATTAATTATCCAAAACCAGATAATAAATTAAGTTTTGACAAGTTGTCTTCGGTATTCTTATCAAATACCAATCATGAAGAAGAGCAGCCTTGCCATCTTAAATTAGCGGATGCAAGTATTCCGTTGACTGTAAATTTAACTAAATATGATGAACCGGCTCAGCGTTACTGTCCTGCTGGTGTCTATGAAGTCGAAGAAACTGAAGCAGGCAAGAAATTTGTGATCAACGCACAAAACTGCATTCACTGTAAAACATGCGATATTAAAGACCCAAGCCAAAATATTACTTGGGTGACACCAGAAGGGGCTGGCGGTCCTAACTATCCAAACATGTAATAACTAAAAACGTTATCATACGTACGGTTGAATTTAGAAGACCAACTTTATCAATAAAGTTGGTCTTTTTTTTATGCTATTTTTAATGACATTTTACAGTACCATTTCACGGTGTTGTGAAACATTTAGAAATATATAACCAATTGTAACTAAAGTGCTTTTGTTCGTTGTGTCGTTTTATTATGAAAAATTGTCGTTAATTTGCTAGGTTGGATTCTTACAACAGGTAGTATCAAGCTATAGCATAATTTATGTGCAGTTTTGCATATAGATAGGTAAAGAAAATAGATCAATTGATGAAGTATCTATAGCTGATGTTTGTAAGCTAAATATATATTGCTAGCAAATAACAGTGATAGAACATCTTGGTTATTGAAATGATTTATTGTCTTGCCAAAAGTGATAGAACATCGACGAACTGTTTATTTTTTTGAGTGAAATATTTTAATTATTTTTTATCAAAATAAGGCACAAATCATCAATGCTTCTATTAAATTTTATTAATCAATAACTTTGATAATAACCTGTTCATATTTTATCGCAGGATACTATTGTATTAGGGCTTAAATCGTTAGCGCATATTGAAACTAGTGGTGAATAATTGTTGACAAGGTAGGTGATTACTCGATATGTTTATCGCGAACAGTCGAAAATGTAACTATTTATTAACAATAAAATATCACTTTATCACAGTGCTCTAAGTCGTATTTTATATACCCTATGTTTTTAATAAGTTGTTTAAATGTAAAGAGCAAAGGGGAGCTTTATGTTGTTCGCTTCATTAAAAAAAATATCTACTTCTTTATCGTTAATTGCGGTTGTTGGTGTATCTGCCAGTGCCGTATCTATCTACAATGCACAGCAACAACCATCTAAAGCGCCAGATAAACAATCTTACATTGTTAGTGCTGATGATTTTTCTGCATTGAAAGCAACACTTGCGTCTCATCATATAATTCCGAGTCATCAACTTGGTATTATCAGTTCAGTAGCAGTTGAATTAACAGGTGAGCAATTAGCGAATTTGAAGCGAACGCTTACCGTAAAGGCAACACCAAATTATAAAGTATCGCTTTCTGGTACAGGTTACGGTTGGGGTAAAAGAAAATGGCAACCAAAATCTGATGTCGTCGATTATATTGGCGCAGCAGAAGCGCACTCGGCAAGAAACTTTGGTGATGGCATCACTATTGGCTTTTTAGATACTGGTTTAGAGCAATTATCTGGTTTGTCTAATGATCTGTATGGATATGACAAATTTTGGGGTACATATGATGCAGTAAATAATAGTATCAGTAATTACGGTGGTGAAGAGAGCGGACATGGTACACATGTAGCGAGTATTGCTGTAAATAGTGATTATGATGTTTACGGTAAGATATATGGTGTAGCACCTAACGCATCGTTAGTAGGTATCAAAGCGTTTGATGGTGAAGGAAAGGCGTCATACGCTGATGTTATCCGCGGTATCGACTGGGCTATTCAGGTTAAAGATCAAATTAATTTACGTGTGCTAAACATGTCTTTTAGTGGCCCTGTGCGTTCATATTATTGGGACGACCCGTTAAATAAAGCGGTGATGAAAGCATGGCAAGCAGGCATTGTTGTAGTTGCTTCGGCGGGCAATACTGGACCTGATCCTATGTCAATTGGGGTACCAGGTAACGTTCCTTATATTATTACTGTTGGTGCAATGACAGATAGTTATACCGAGTCATATTTTGAAGACGATAAATTAGCAACATTTAGTTCAGCAGGGCCAACGGTTGAAAGCTTCATTAAACC